>NZ_JANSJI010000260.1:0-16233 GCF_047462475.1 Synechococcus sp. H55.11 | reverse complement strand
TAGCTCGGTGCCAGGCTCACCTCTGCCCCCCCACCACCCAACGGGGGGGCTAGTCCTTCCATAACTTTAGGGCGCCTGCACAGGTGGCGGGTTGTTGCGCAAGAAGGGCTGTACAGCCAGAAATCCCAGTCCGAAAGAACCAACCACCAAAAGGACTGCGGCGGCCATCCAAAGCACGGGAGATCCCTGGGATCCGTGATGTTGCTCCCGTACCCGCTGGTAGATGCCGCTGGGATGGGAAAAGGAGTCTGCCTCGCCGAGATAGGGATCTGAGCCGACTGGATCTTGCATCAACTCGTCCAGGGAAGGAACCTGATACCCGGTGCGGGAGTTATCTTGGCGCAGGCAGGTGGAAGGTGGAGAGCGGCGGAGAGAGTCCAAGGGGGGCGAGGCAAAGCTATTGGACGAGAAGGAAGAGGTCTCGCTGCGGGCCTGGCGGCGCTTGAGGCGATTCAAAAAATCGTAGCTGGGGGGAGTTTCCGGTTGGCTGGGATCGGCAATCGAACTGTCCTGCTGGAAAGATGCTCCAGAAGCCCCAGTGGCATCAGCAAGCTGTAGGCTGATTTGCTGTAGGCGCTTCAGGGCCTGGCCCAACTGCCCCTGGAACTCTTGGCCGATGGCGGCAATCTCTCCAGACAACTGCTGATGCAAAGCGCGCAGGCGCTGGTTTTCGGAGGAGAGCCGACTCACCTGCTGACGGGCGGCCTCCAACTCTTCGGCCACTTGTTGATATGCTTGCATCGGTACGACTCCTGGCCCCGTCTCTCTTGGGGCAGGGGAGCGAAAGCCGCTGCGAGGCAAACCACCGAGGTTGCCGTTGCGAGTGCCAGAGGGGGTAGAACCCCGAAAATCGTATTGCATAAGTTGGGATTGACTTGAAAAGACAGAGGGCTGAGACACACGGGGGCTCTTTAGGGGTAGTGCTGAACATCGATAGTCTGAGGATGTGCAGCGCTAGGGTTAGTGTGAGCAGCGATTGCTACCCCAAGCATACCGCTAAGCCTTTGCAATGGGCGACCTCTTACAGCAATTTTTCTCACCCATAAGCGCCCTTTTCTCGCTGACCCAGGGGATCGCCTGGGCTTGTTGGCGGCTATCGTTCCTGAGTTACCGAGAAGCGCCGCGAAGTCTCTGGCTTTGGCTACGGGAAGTCTGTCAAGAATATCCCCCCACCAAGTCTGGGGAACTTGGGGATTCGGAATCTGAGGCGGAAGAGTCCCGCAGCAGCCGCTCCAGCTTCTGTCGAAGAGGTGGCTCCAACTGTTCCAGCTCGTTGACGAAGTCTTTTATACCCTGAAACTGGCGGTAGACGGAGGCAAAGCGTACATAGGCCACCTCGCTCAGGTGTTGCAGGCGCTCCAGCACCATCTCGCCGATGCGCAGAGTGGTTACCTCTTGGGCATCTTCCAATTGCAGTTTTTCTTCGATCTCGTTGACCAGCTCTTCCATCTGTCTGACGGTGACGGGGGTTTTTTGGCAGGCGCGCATCACCCCCTGCAGGATCTTGTTGCGATTGAAGCTTTCGCGGGATCCATCCCGTTTGATGACCATGATGGGCATGAACTCGATGCGTTCGTAGGTGGTGAAGCGGTAGCCGCAGGACATGCATTCTCGCCGCCGCCGCACACTCTGGCCGCCTTCTGCCGAACGAGATTCCAAAACCCGGATTTCTTGTTTGCTGCAGCGGGGACATTTCATGGCTGGTGATCCTCGACAAAGCGACAGGTGGAGAGGGGGTGCCTCAATTTTACCGGATACCTTCGGATACCCATTTAGACTCAGACAGATTGCAACGGAGATGAACTCTGTTCGTTGGGCATAGATGGCCAGGGATCCCACCAGGCGGCGGCTTGCGCCTGGATTTGGGCTTTTAGCTCTGGTTCCATGCGATCCAGATGGGCCAGTACCCATTTCATCCTGCCCAAAGGAGTTAGGAGGGAGTGCTGACGCAACAGGAAGTCCCAGTAAAACGTGTTAAAGGGACAGGCCCGTTCGCCCATCTTTTCGCTGGGATTGTAGCGGCAATGGCGGCAGTAGTCACTCATTTTGCGGATGTACTGGGCGGAGGCCGCGTAGGGTTTGGTGGAGAGCATGCCCCCGTCGGCGAAAAGGCCCATGCCGATGACGTTGGGCTGCATCACCCAGTCATAGCTGTCGATGAACACGTCGTGAAACCACGCTTCCACCGCTTGGGGTTGGATACCGCTGATGAGGGCAAAGTTGCTGAGAACCATCAGTCGCTGGATGTGGTGGGCATAGCCATGGCGGCGAATTTGCCCTAGGGTGTGCCGCAGACAGGCCATGTCGGTTTCGCCCGTCCAAAAAAAGTCCGGCAGGGGGCGGTAGTGGCCAAAGAAGTTCTTCTGGGCATAGCCCTGGGGCATTTGGTATTCGTAGAAGCCGCGCAGGTATTCCCGCCAGCCCAGGATCTGGCGGATGAAGCCTTCCGCCGAAGGGAGAGGGATCCCGCCGCGATGGTAGGCCTGTGCGGCGGCGGCGATGACTTCATGGGGGGTGAGCAGGCCCAAGTTGAGGTAAGGGGACAGCAGGGAGTGGTAGAGGAAGTCCTCGCCGGTTTGCATGGCGTCTTGCCAGGGGCCGAAGTGGGGCAGGCGGTGCCGGATAAAGTCTTCGAGCACTTGCAGGGCTTGGGCACGGGTGACAGCCCAGCCAAATCCCTCTAAAGATCCGAAGTGATGGCCGTAATGGTGCTTGACTTTTGTGATCACGGCCTGGGTGATGGCGTCGGGAGGAAACGTCAGAGGCGGCGGGTAGCGCCGGCCAGGCTGGGGAGGCTGCCGGTTTTCCCGGTCGTAGTTCCAGCGCCCGCCGAGGGGCTGGGAGCCGTCCATGAAGATGCGGAAGCGTTTGCGCCCTTCGCGGTAAAAGTCTTCCAGGAGCAGGCGCTTGCGGCCTGTGGCCCAGTCGATAAATTGGCGAGCTGTCCAGAGGAAGTGGTTGTTTTCCAGGATCAGGAGGGGGCAGGGGAGGGCAGACCGCAGCTTTTCTACCTCATCCCGGACGGGAATATCGGCGGGCTGCATGAGGCGGATTTGCCGCAGTTGCTGTTGCTTGGCCCAGGTTTGCAGGGGCTCGGCATAGCCGTCGGCTTCCACATAGGTGACCGGGTAGCCCCGCTGTTGCAGTTCTTGGGCAAAGTGGCGCATGGCCGACCACACCAGCACCAATTTCTGCTGATGGTGGTTGCGGGAGCTGGCCCAGGTGTGGGATTCGATGAGGATGATGGGAACGCAGCGAGGGGGTAGGGCGGAGAGGGAGGCGAGGGCGGATTGCTGGGGATGGAGTTGATCGGGGAGGATCCAGACGCCTGTGGGGCCAGCGAGTGAAGCGGTCATGGGAAGGCGGGGTAATTTTGTCGATCGCGGGGCCAAGATGTCTCTAGATCTCTGAGGGCAGCCCAAGTTGAGTGTAGCGTTGGGGAGCAGGGCTAAGGTGAGGTGGCGATGGAGAGGGCATCCAGCCGGCTAGCGGGGGAAAGAGGGCGGTTGGGGATCCCTTTTTTCAAGGCCTGGGCCGGGCTGGGGATGGCGGCGCTGCTGCTGCTGGTGATTTGGAATTGGACGGATCCCTTGCCGCCGGCCTGGGATGAGGCGCAGCATCTGCTGCAGGCGCAGGCGTTTGGGCTTCACCTGGGGCGGTTTCGCTGGGAAAAGATCTGGTGGCAGCAGTTGCTCCACCTTAACCAGCGCTACCCGCCTTTGGCCTACTGGCTGGGGATCCCGTTGGCAGCTCTGCATCCGTTCGGCCGTGCTGACGGGCAATTGCTCAATTGGGTGTTGCTGGGGGTTCTGATCCTGGCAACCCAGCGGCTGGGGCGGCGGGTCTATCGCTCTTGGGAAGTGGGCTGGCTGGCGGCGGCGCTGGTACTCCTTTATCCGGGGATCACGGCTTTGGCTCATGTTTACATGCTGGAGCTGCCGCTGGTGGTGGCGGTGACGCTGGCTTTTTGCGCGCTGTGGGCCTATGCGGAGGAGCCGTCCTGGCGGGGGGCGACGGGGGTGGGGGCGGGGGTGGCGGCGGTGCTGCTGACCAAGTGGACAGGGGTGCTGTTTTTGCTGCTGCCTCTGATGGGGGCTGCAGGTCAGGCTTTCTGGCGCAGCAGAAAAGCGGTGGGGTGGCAAAAAGGGATCCCTGTGGCCCAGATGGGGTTGGGCCTGGCTGTGACGCTGCTGCTGTGTTGGCCTTGGTACGGAGCCAACTGGCTGTTTGTGCTCAGCAATGGGTGGGGCTATGCCAGTACTGCCCACTACTACGTCACCTGTGGGGCTGGATCCCTGTGTTGGTGGACTGCCTACTTGCGCTGGTTGCCCCTGCAGATGAGCCCTTTTTTGTGCCCCTTGCCGCTGCTGACGCTGCTGGGATCCCTGGACCGGCGAGAGGCAGTCCTGTGGGCCGCCTACAGTTCGGGCTATCTTCTTTACACCGTGGTGGATATTAAAGATGTGCGCTTTACCCTACCCCTGTTGCCCCTTTTGGCGGTGTTGTCGGCAGGTGGGATGCAAAAAGCTTATCGGTGGCTGGGGGAGCGCTGGGGCGGGTGGGCTTTGCAAAGGGGAGCCTGCGCGGGGCTGGTTCTGGGCTGCTTGGCCTTGGCCAGCTTGGGTCGGCCCCTCACCCCAGGCGTGGCCCCTCTCTGGAGGGGGATCCCGATGCAGTGGCAGGGGCAGCGCCCCGCCCAGGAGCTGACCCAGTGGATTGAGACGTTGCTCCAGCCGGGTTTAACCACCACCTTGGGCGTTCTTCCCAACACCGAGCTCATTTCTTCGGAAACGCTGACTTACTTGGCGGCTCTCCAGCGCTGGCCGGTCACGTTCCGCGCTGCCGGGCAAACCCCCTGGCCGGAACTGGAGCTATCCTTGCTGGACGGGTTTGTAGATGCTGCGGGGGAACAGGGAATTGTCGGCCCCTACGGCCCGGCCAAGGAGCAGATCCGGCAGCACCTGCGCAGCAGCCCAGACTGGCGACAAGAACCTGGGGTGGAGTTGCCCAGCGTGGGTCGGCTGCAGACTTATTTTCCCCGCCGGCCACGGGTGACGGTGCAGGAGTCGCCTCTTGAAGTTGGGGAGGTGGAGTTGGTGGAGGTTGAGGCGCTGTCGGAGCTGGGGATCCCGGCCTGGCGGCTGCGCTGGCAAGGCCCGGCTCAGGAGTTGGCCCAAACCCTGGCCTGGGCGTGGCTGGAAGATTCCCAAGGGCAGGTGTTGGCCGAGCGCGCCTGGGTGGTGGGGCAGAACCGCCTGCAGCTCAGCTCAACGGGTGTCTGGCTGGTGGAAGAGATCCTGACGCTGCCCACAGCCGACTTCTCGAAGGGGAGCTTTCTCCACCTGGAATGGCAGTTGCCCAATGGGATCCGCCATGCCCTCCACCAGCCCTGGAGAGGATTCCTGTTCAGCTTCCAAAAGGAGGGATCCCTTTTTTTGATGGATCCCTTGTTTCCTCTCCAAGAGGCGGCCAGAGCTGCTGCTGCTGGGGATCTGCAAACTCTCTCCCTTTACCTCAATGCCTGGACAACCCTGCAATACCCGACTTTTCTGACGGATCCCGATCGCACCCTGACACGCCAATTGCTAGAGGGGCAATGGCAACAGGCCGCTGCCCAGGGTCGAGTGAACCGGCAAATCCAAAGCCACTACCAACTGGGCCTCATGTTGGCAGTGCTGCTGCAGCCACAAGCAGCCCAGCGGCATTTTCAACAAATTGTCGAGCTGGATCCCGAGGACCAGTGGGCGCGGGCTTACCTGGCCTTTTTGCGAGTATTTTTTACCCGTGACCTTGAAGGCGTTCCGGAGTTGCAACAAGAGGTTTCGGCTATGGTTCGGCCTCTTTGCCAGAAAGCGGATCCAGACTGGGATTGGAATTGGGTTTGTGCTGATCTTTAGCCACAAAGTCCAAATCCATTTGAGAAACTTGTGAAAGCAGAAAGTCGGCAAAAGCTTTGGCCACCACCGAAAGGCGCTTGGAGCGCAAATAGACCAAATACCAAAACCCCCGAATGGGGAACTCTTCCACATCTAAAATAGCCAGATGATGTTGCCATCCCCCCAAAGCCAACACATGCTGAGACAAAACCGAAATGCCCAGTCCACCAACAATGCCTTGGCGAATGGCTTCGCTGCTGCCTATCTCCATGCGAATATTTAACTTCAAGTTGTGTTTGTCAAAAAGCCGCTCCACCGCCATGCGCGTTCCAGATCCGGGTTCGCGGGCCAAGAAGGGTTCTTGGGCAATGCGCGCCAGAGGGATCCGCTTTTGGCCCACCAGCGGATGATGAATGGGGGCCATAACTACCAAAGAGTTTTCCAGAAAAGGTTGCGCCACCACATCCAAATCTTCCGGCGGCATCCCCATCACGTAGAGATCGTCCATGTTGTGGCCGAGCCGCTCCAAAACCTGCTGGCGGTTGATCACTTTAAGGGCGACGTCGATACCGGGATACTGCTGACAGAATGGCCCCAGAAGACGAGGAATAAAGTATTTGGCGGTGGTGACCACCCCAATGCTCAGCCGTCCCTGTTTTAACCCCTTCAGGTCGGCAAGGGTCATCTCGAATTGATTCAATTGTTCGAAAATTTTGTTGCAGGTTTGGTGTAAAGCTTGCCCCGCTTCGGTGAGATACAGCCGCTTGCCCACCTGCTCAAACAGCGGCAACCCCACGGCTTTGCTCAATTGCTTGATCTGCATGGAAATCGTGGGCTGGGTCAGGTAAAGCTCTTCGGCAGCCCGGGTAAAGCTCAGGTGACGAGCGGCAACCTCGAAGATTTGCAGTTGGTGCAAGGTAATGGCCTTCATGGACAATTAGGAAAAACTAAAGGTTCACTACTAAATCATAAGCCCTGATCTATGCGTTTTGGCGAGATCTCCCCGGGGAAAGGCAAACCCCTGTCCCCCGTCCTTTGACGGAGCTTGAGGTAGGGGAGTGAACTAGGATGGGAAAGCGCGGTTTTGCCGTGTTGGTCGACCCGCTTGTCTTTCAGGTCTGGAGCAGTGTAGATGGCAGTTTACGAGGGCAACTTTGTTCAGACGGCGGATCTGCGTCTGGCGATTGTTATCAGTCGGTTTAACGACTTGATTGCCGGCAAATTGTTGGAGGGGTGCCAGGACGGGCTGAAGCGGCATGGTGTGGATGTCGGCCCGGAGAGCAAGCAGGTGGACTACTACTGGGTGCCGGGCAGCTTTGAGGTGCCTGTGGTAGCCCACCAACTGGCCCAGTCCCGCCGTTACGATGCCATCATCTGCCTGGGGGCAGTAATTCGCGGCCAAACCCCTCACTTCGACTATGTGGCGGCAGAGGTGGCCAAGGGGATCGCGGCAGCGAGTTTTCGCACCGGCGTGCCAGTCATTTTCGGGATCCTCACCGCCGATACTCTGCAGCAGGCGCTGGAGCGGGCCGGGATCAAGAACAACAAAGGCTGGGAATACGCCATGAGTGCCCTGGAGATGGCCACCCTGATGCGCCAAGTGGCTCCCCTGTTGCAAGGGAGCAACAGCGCCGGCAACAATGGAGCGGCCTCCCGTCCCTCTCTGCCCGGTGGAGCAGAGGCGCTGCAGCCGGGGGTAACTTTGGAGAGTGCCGCCTACTGACGGCGGGTTAGACGGGTGAGCACCTCATTGGAACGCTGCACAAAGGCCCGTGCGGCTGCGGGGTCAAAGCTTTTCTGGGTAATCAGCGCCAGATCGTAGATGTGGTTGCAGATAAGGTTGACCAGCTCTGGATCCCGCCCCTCCTCGGCCAGAGCCTGCAGGTTTTGGATCAAGGGGTGGGCGGTGTTGAGCACCAGGGTGTGTTCTTCCAGAAACTCCATGGGCTTTTGTTGCAGGATGGCATTGAGCTCCTGCAGGCGCCGCAGCGCCTCCGGCAGCAGGATCATGGCCGGAACCGACTCAGACTTGAGGGCCTCGGCTTTGATCTGCAGCTTCTCTTTGCCCAAAGCCTGACGGAACAGATCCACCAGCTTTTCGCTGCGGGTTTTTTGTGTTACCGGATCGACGAGATCGGCAGCTTTGTCTTTCTGGATCAGCGTCTCGTCCAGCTCGGAATCCACCCGCTTAAATTGGATCCCTTCTTCCCGATACTCCCGCTCCAGGAAGCTGCTGAAATGGCTGTCGATCCAGCTATCCAGCATGATGACCTCCAGGCCCTGGGAGCGGTGCAGGTCGATGTAGGCGCTCTGGGCCGCTTCGTCGGTGGCGTAGTAAACCCGCTTGTTTTGCTTTTCCCGCGTGCGCTCCAGGTATGCTTTGAGGGTCACGTACTCCGGTTTATCGGCAGGGGATCCGGCCACTCGGAAGATGAGAATGTCTTTAATCTGGGCGAAGAACTTGTCGTTGTTCATCGCCCCAAATTTCATGAAGAGGCTGATATCGGGCCAGACCTTGACATATTTTTCATAGTCTTCTTTGTAAAGCTCGTTGAGGCGATCCGCCACCTTTTTGGCGATGTGATCCCCGATGCGCCTGACGGTGCGATCATTTTGCAGGAAGCTGCGGGAGACGTTGAGGGGAATATCTGGGCTGTCGATGGCACCGCGCAGAGGCAGGAGGAATTTGGGAATGACTTCTTCGCAGTTATCCTGGACAAAAACCTGGTTGCAAAATAGCTTGACCTGGCCCTTGGTGGGATCGATATCCGGGCGCAACTTGGGGAAGTAGAGGATCCCTTGCACGATGAAGGGATAATCCGTGTTGATGTGTACCCAGAAGTGGGGATCCTCTTGGAAGGGATAGAGGTAGCGGTAAAACTCTAGGTAATCCTCATCCTTGAGCTCAGAGGGAGGAATCTTCCAGAGGGGCTTCTGGCGATTGATGACTTCTCCGTTGAGTTTAATAGGGACGGGAATGAAGTCGCAGTATTTGCGCACCAATTCGCGGATGCGGCTTGGCTCCAGATACTCCTCGCTATCCGGGCTGAGGTAAAGGGTGACGGTGGTGCCGATGGCGGAGCGCTGCGAATCGGAAAGGGTAAAAGTTGGGCTGCCGTCGCAAGACCACTGCACAGGCGTGCTGCCGGGCTGATAGGAAAGGGTGTCGATCTCCACCCGCTGCGCCACCATAAAAGAGGAATAGAATCCCAGGCCAAAGTGGCCGATGATCGCCTGTTCTGCCTCTTTGCTTTTGTACTTTTGAAGGAACTCCTCAGCGCTGGAAAAGGCCACCTGGTTGATGTACTTTTTTACCTCTTCGGCAGTCATACCGATGCCGGTGTCGCTGACCGAGAGGGTCTTGGCCTCTTTGTTGAGCGCGATCACGATCTCCGGCTCCGGGGGATCCGCCACTTCGCCGGCCAGTTTGGCCATCTTGAGCTTGGCAATGGCATCGGCAGCATTGGAGATCAGCTCCCGCAAAAAAATCTCCCGATCCGAATAGAGAGACTGCTTGATGATGGGGAAAATGTTCTCGGTGTGGATGGTGATGGATCCCTGTTCCAGCACAGTCATAGATGGCTCGGCACTTCAACAAGCTCAGTGCCAATCTACAGAGGTAGCAAAGGCCCCGACAAGCTGAACTTTTTCCAGAAATCCGCACCCGCAACCGAACCGGCTCTAGAGCTGAGCCCCTCTGGCCGGACTCTGCGCCTGGTCGATATCAAGGGTAAGCTGGTGGGCCCAATCTTGCCCAACGCGAATGGTGACGTCGGAGTTGAGAACGCCGGTGGATTCCACCCGCAGCTCTCCCAGGCCAAGGGCAGCGCGAACCTGCTTGGCTCCTTCCCGATCCCCGCTTTGGGCGAGGATCTCCGTGTGCGGCAACACCTGGGGGCTGTCTTCGACGGCAAAAACCTGGGTATAGCCCTGTCGAACCAGTTCTTGCACCATGCGGCGGGCCATCCCCGGCTTTCCGGTAGCATTTTGCACAGCTATGCGCAGGCGGTGCGGCGAGATGGGAGCTACTTCCGCCTCCAGGCCAAAGTGGGTCACGGCCAGGCGGCGGATCCCGGCCAAATCTGGCAGCCAGTAGCTGGTGGCAAACTCTCCCGGCTGGCTGAAGCGGCCCGGCAACAGCACCAGGTCGATGCGATCGTCCCCAGAGGTGAGGACGAACTTGGCCAAGCTCAGAACCTCTTCCCAGGTGAGGTTGGTCTCCAGGTGGGTGCGGACGACCTGCAAAACCTTCGGGATGCGCGGCCAGACGGCAGGGGAGAGCAGTTCCCGGCTCAGGGCCCGCAGCAGCTCCTGTTGCCGTTGTACCCGACCGATATCCCCCAAGCCCAGGTGGTCGCGGCGGAAGCGGGCAAAGTGATGGGCTTGTTCGCCATTGAGGCGGTGCCAGCCAGGCTCTAGGTTAATAAACAACTGCTGCGTGTGATCCACATAGTGCATGGGCTCCGGCACATAGACCTCCACACCCCCCACTGCGTCAATCAAAGCTTCCAGGGCCTCGGTATTGAGGCGAACATAGCGGTCAATCGGGATCCCGCCCAGCAAGGTGCTGACCACCTGGGCCACCAGCGCCGGGCCCCCTGCCAAGTTGGCCGCATTGATCTTGGTTACACCAAAGCCAGGCAAGCGCACGCGGGTATCGCGAGGGATGGATAGGACAGTGATCCGCTGCGCCTGTGGATCAAAACGGGCCAAGAGGATGGTGTCGGTGCGGGTGTTGAGACGCTCCCGTTCTGTGGACAAGGGCAGGGTGGGATCCGGGTTGTCGGTGCCGAGGATGAGAATGTGCAAGGAGCGATCCAGAGCGGCAGCCCGCAAAGCATCCGGACGGAAGGCTTCTTGTTCGCTGGGAGTGAGGGAAGTGGGGATCACCTGACGGGGCAACATCACAGCCAAGAAGGCACCGGCAGAGCCCGCCAACACAGCCGTGAATCCCAACAACAGCCAGAGGATCCCCTGGCGAATGGCCTGCTGACGAGCGGCGCGGACACGGTCTGGGCGGGGTGGATAGTGGAAAGAGGACATCAGGTCGGGCCGAGCCTCGCGGGCGCCTGCAGGAAGGGGTGTACTGTCTAGGTGGTGTTGCCAACCCCACCAATTCAAGGTCATGTTACCGCATCCTTATTCTCTAGGACTGTCCATACCCAACTGCAACGAGAGAGCAGCTTCCCCGGCGGGATCCCTGCAGCCGTTACCGGGGAAGTGGGAGGCGCACCTTTGGCTGTGGAGCGTACCCCCGTTGGAGCAGTTGCTTCCCCAGCTCGACATGCTTTCTCCTGGGGAATGCCGGCGGGCAGAGCGTTTACAACTGCCGGCGGATCGGTGCCGCTTTCTGGCCGGTCGTCTTGGGTTGCGCAGCTTGCTCAGCCGCTACAGCGGCATTCCGCCCCGGGCGATCCCCCTCGACCACAGCTCCACCGGCAAGCCCTATTGGCGGGATCCACCCCTACCGCTGCAGTTCAACCTCAGCCACTCCCACGAGTGGATCCTGGTTGGCTTGACGTTGCAGCGTCGAATTGGCGTGGACTTGGAGCGGATCCGACCCGTGCCCCGCTGGCAACGCATTGCCCGACGCTATTTTTCCGCCGCCGAGCAGGCTCGTCTGTTGGCCTGTCCACCGGCAGAGCGGGAGAGGGTTTTCCTGGAGCTGTGGACGCAGAAAGAGGCTCTCCTGAAAGCCATGGGCGTGGGGCTGGCCGGAGCCAGGGCCGGGGCCGGGGATCCCTGCTGGCTGACCCTGCCCCTGCGGGTTGCCGAGGGCTACGTTGCCGCTGTGGCGATGGAACGACTGGAAGTGGGCGGGCCAGTCCCGACGGTGCAGCTCTGCCAAGGCGCAGATCTCTTCACTCCCGCTTGAGCTGCTATCTTGGGTTTTCAGGCCGAGTTTCCATGTTGGGGTTATGTTGCGTGGGTTGCGTTATCTCCTGATATTGAGCCTCTGTCTGGGGATGTCGATCGGTGGGATCCCGCATCCGGCCTGGGCGCGGGATCTGTCGCGGCAAACGCCCCAGGACAAAGCTGTCGAGTTAGGTACTGCCGATAACCAGTTGGTGTTTGTGCCCAAGGAGCTCTTTTTTCGCAACGGCAACCTCTACCGTTTGCACTTGAGCAACCCCAGCCAGTTGAAGCACTATTTCAGCGCCAAAGATTTTGCCGATGCCGTTTGGACTCGCAAGTTGGAAGTGGCCGGTGTGGAAATTAAGGGCCAGATCCGAGAACTGGAGCTGAAGCCAGGTGCGGCAGTGGAGTGGCAGTTTATTCCCCTGAAATCTGGAGTTTATTCTTTGGCCTGTACCATTCCCGGCCACGCCGAAGCGGGCATGATTGGGCAGATTACCATTGGCGACTAGGCTATCTCCTGGGCTAGGGGGGCAAAAGGGGATAGAAAAGAGAAAGACGCTGCCAGGCAAATCGCATGAAAAACCTGCTCAGCCCCATCGTGGAACACTGGACTCGGCGACGCCAGGCAGCCTCTCCTCGCAAGAGCAGGCCCCCCCTGCCGGAGCGGGTTGCCGGCTATGCCCTAGCGCTTCTCTCCCTCACTGCTGTTCACGGGGTCCGCTACTACAACGAGCCGCAACTGACCGTCGGCAGCCGCTCCCCGCAAACCTTCCTCGCTCCTGCTGCGGCAGAGATCGAAGATGTGGAGGCCACCCAGGCCCGGCAGGCCGAGGCGCGACGGCGCGTGGTGCAAGCCCTCAAAATCAACAGCACCGCCAACGAGAGCATGCGGCAAAATCTGGAGGCTCTCCTGGCAGCGGCGGAGGCCATCCGACAAGAGGCAGGTTCTCTGCCCTATGTTTCTGTCCAATTGCTATCTCTGCCAACGCAGATCTACCTGCGCCAGCTTGCCCCAGAAGAGTGGGAAGCCTTTCAGGCTCGTGTCCGACAAGAGGCCATCCGCACCCGTGCAGCCACTCAATCTCTGTCGGAAAAGGTTGCTGGACGTCTGGAGCCGCTTTTTCCAGAGCAGCGGGCCCGGCAAGAGCTGGTCGAGGTTTGGCAGCGGGCCTGGTTGGATGGGGCGGCCACTCAGACGGCGGCCACGGATCCCTATACCCAGTTAATTGCCCAGGTGGAAGCGGCCCAACAGCGCTACCAAGGGGCTCTGGCGGCTCTGGAGCAGCTCACCCCCCCTGTCCCGGCCACGGTTCTCAACTTAACAGAGACTGAGTGGCAGCAGCTCCAGGGACTGAGCCGGCGGGTCTTGGAGCGCCTGCAGAAGATAGGCATTGTGGATGGCCTGCCCCGCGAGGTGCGCGCTGAAGGGATCCAAGCCCAACTGGACGAGCTGGCCTTTCCAGGCAGTGCCGCCCAGCGGCAGGAGCTACAGGCGCTGGTCTATCAGTGGCTGCAGCAGGTGCTTGTTCCCAACGTGGAGGTGGATCCCCAGCGCACCGAGCAGCGCATTCGCGCCGAGCTGGAAAAAGTTGAGCCCGTCCTGATCTCGGTTGCGGAAAACCAGGTGATTGTGCGAGCAGATCAGATCATCACCCCCGAGATTTTTCTCATTTTGGATCACTTTGGTCTTACCCAGCGCGGGATCAACATCTGGGGCCTGGTGGGGGTGGCTGGCGTCATGGGCTTGGGCTTGGCCATTTTCGTCCCCTTGCAGCAACGCTTGCAGCCGGGATTGCGCCGCCGGGATCGGGTGTTGATCCTGATGGTTTCCCTGACTGCTCCGCTTGTGGCAACTTTGTTCAAGCTGGAGTTCAGCTCCTTGCCGGCGGTGGGGCTGTTGCTGGGCAGTTTTTACGGGGCAGGGCTGGGCCTGGTGGTGGTGGTGGGACAGGCGTTACTTTTGCCGTTGGTCTCCTCTGCCAATCTGCTCACCTTCGCACCCTTGCTTTCCGGCAGTGTGGTGGCCTGCGCCCTGGCCGGGCGCTCCCGCTCTCGGGAAGAGTTGGCCTTGTTGGGAGGAGGGGCGGCGGCGGTGCAGATGCTCACCTATGCGGCTGTTAGCTTGACCACAACTGGCGGCATCGACCTATTGGCGATGGCCTTGGGGGGAGGGATCACGCTGGGGTGGAGCATTGTGGCGCTGGGAGCCAGCCCCTACCTGGAGCGCTTGTTCGACCTGGCCACCCCCATTCGCCTCATCGAGTTGAGCAACCCCAACCGCACCCTGCTGCGACGGCTGGCGGCAGAAGCCCCCGGCACCTTCCAGCACACCCTGTTTGTAGCCACCTTGGCGGAACGAGCTGCCCAGAAGCTGAACCTTAACGTGGAGCTGGTGCGCACCGGCACCCTCTACCACGACATCGGCAAAATGCTGCAGGCCCGCTACTTCATCGAAAACCAGATGGGCGGCCTCAACCCTCATACGCAACTGGACGATCCCTATCGCAGCGCCCAGATCATCAAGGCCCACGTCAGCGATGGGCTGCGCCTAGCCAAGCAATACAATCTGCCCACCGCTGTCCAAGCTTTTATCCCTGAGCACCAGGGGACGATCCTGATTGCTTACTTTTACCATCAAGCCCAGATGAAAGCCGGGGATCAGTCGGTGCCCGAGGAGCTGTTCCGCTACGATGGCCCCATCCCCCAGAGCAAGGAGACAGGGGTGGTAATGCTTGCCGATGCTTGTGAGGCGGCCCTGCGCAGCATGACCCTGAGCGACGGCTTTGGCCCTGAGGTGGTTGAGCGGGCCAAGGCTGTTGTCCGCAAAATTGCCCAGGCCCGTTGGCAGGATGGCCAACTGGTCGATAGCGGCCTGACGCTGCAGGATTTGGAGGTGGTGGCAGACGCTTTTGTAGAGGTGTGGCGGGAATCCAACCACGAGCGCATCCCCTATCCCAGCGTCACCCCTGCCCCCTCGCTGCCGGAGCCTGACCAGGCACAAATGCCGATGTCGATGCCCCCGCCCACCGGCTCCTCTCAGCCGAGCGCACCCTTGCGAATCGCTGGGTAGGTAGAGAAAGGTCTAGTCCTGAAGCTGATCCATCGGTAGGATAAGGGATTAATTGCGGATCAAGTCAAGACGGCCCAGAGTTGGGATCCCCTGCCATTGTTTTTTGGATGGCCTCCTGTTCGCGTCAGCGGGACAGAGTCTTTATGCCCCATGTAGCTCCTGCTTCATCTACCCATCCCAAAGCTTCTGGAGTTCCCATTCAGATCCCATCTCTATCCCACCCCAGCCCTGTTCAACTTTCGTTGGTCATTCCCACCTACAACGAAGCTTCCAGCATTGGCAGCTTGATTCGCCAGTTGTGCGCCCACCTCGACGCGATTCTACCCGGAGCCTATGAGCTGATCGTGGTGGATGACAACAGCCCAGATTACACTGCCAAGTTGGCCCAGGAATTGCAAGAGGAGTTTCCCCAACTCAAAGTTATCTGCCGCCAGGGGGAACGGGGCTTGGCCACAGCCGTATTGCGGGGATGGCAAGCTGCTCGCGGCGAGGTGCTGGGGGTGATGGATGGGGATCTGCAGCATCCGCCGGAGATCGTCCTCAAACTGTGGCCGCTCATGCAGAGAGGGGCAGATTTGGTGGTGGGCAGCCGCTACGTGGAGTCGGGGGGGGTGAGCCACTGGAACTTGGGCCGGCGCCTCGTCTCTCGGGGAGCTCAAGCAATCGGGCTGGTTTTGCTGCCAGGGGTTTTCAGGCGGGTGTCGGATCCTCTCAGCGGGTTGTTCCTCCTCAGACGCCAGGCTATTGCCGGGATCCCGCTCAGCCCCAAGGGTTACAAACTGCTGATCGAGGTGCTGGCACGGGGCCGGGTGACAACCATTGCTGAAGTCGGCTACATCTTTCAGGAGCGCCAAAACGGCGAGAGCAAAATTCAACTGCAAACCTGTCTTCAGTATCTCCACCATCTCATCCACCTGCGCTTCTCGCTAGGACAGGTGGGATCCTTTTTGCGCTTCAGCACAGTCGGCCTGTCAGGCACTGTGGTGGACATGGTTTTGCTCTATTTGTTACACGATCCGGACAACTTAGGATGGGATCTCATCACGAGTAAGCTGATCGCTTCGGAAGTGGCCATTCTCAATAACTTCCTGTGGAACGATCTGTGGACATTTCGCCATGTTACCCGATTGCAGCCGGGTCTCTTGAATCGCCTGAAGCGGCTGGTAAAGTTTAATGTCATCTGCTTGATCGGCTTGTTTCTTAACTCTTCACTGGTGATCTTGCTAAGCGAGCGCTTGGGCATTCATTATCTGTTGGCCAACCTAATTGCGATCGGCATTGTTGTATTCTGGAACTTCTACCTCAACTCCAAGCTGAGCTGGAAAAGTGCAGAGGTTAAGCTGGATCCCAGGGGCGACAAGTCTTGAACGTCTGTTTATTTCAGACACTCCTGAAGCGCTCACGCGACCACCCCCGGCCCCTCTCCCT
>NZ_JANSJI010000259.1:0-842 GCF_047462475.1 Synechococcus sp. H55.11 | reverse complement strand
TGTACAACAATTTCCCCACTTGCAGCGGCTCTTTGTCTGACATTCTGCAGCCCCTTTGCCGCCTGTCGGTGCCGCTGCCTCCTGCCAGTCCCGATCGCCGGGATCGCGGCGACTGGTTCTGGATGCCCAGTTGCGGAGAGCCCGATGGCAACAATGGTTTTACGAATCTGCTGACCGATGCAGATGAGCTTAACTTTCCGAGTGGGTTCAACTTCTGGCGCTCCTGCTGGCGGCGCAGAACTGGTGGATCCGGCAGTGGCAACAACAACGGCAACGATTTCTTCGTCGTCCGCTGGGTAGGGGAGCTCTATCCCCGCTGGCCGGGCCTGCAGAGCTACCGCATCCTCGATGGCGACGATGGCGTGCGGCTGATCATCCGGCGCAACCGCAACTACAACCCTCCCAACCCCGCGGAGCCACCCACCTTCATCGACCACGGCGTTTGGAACGGCACTCGCCTCAGCCTAGGGCCGGACGCGGCAGGGGCCGAGGCCTGGCAGGATAGCGGCAGTAACCTGGTCACTCTGCGCTTGGAGCTGGACTGCGCGGATCCATCCCAGGACTCTCCCTACCTGGTAGAGATCCAGACCTATGAAAATACCGGCACTGCGCGATTGCGCTTTGCCACCCGCGATGGCAGCGATCTGGAAGACTACGACCTGCGCTACCTAAAGCCGCTGCCGCCAGTCAACCTGCCTTGCCAGCCGGATTCGAGCAAACCTCTGCTGCCCAATCAGAAGTACTGCGCGGTCAGCCTCAATTGTGATCCCATTTGGGGTAATTGGACGCCCGCTTGTGAACCCAATATTTGTCAGCCAAAGACCATCACCCAAACCAGAACA
>NZ_JANSJI010000258.1:0-859 GCF_047462475.1 Synechococcus sp. H55.11 | reverse complement strand
GGCAGGTAAGACCTCTATCCGCCAGGTAGCCGAACGGTTCATGGTGACCAAAAGAACAGTACACCGCTGGGTGCGACAGTACCAACAAACTCAAGATTTAACCCCCAAGAAAGTAGGCACCAAGCGAGTGGGTATTTTGGAACAACATCGACAGGAAGTGATGGCAATCATTGCAGAACACCCAGACCTCTACCTGTGGCAGTATCAAGAACTGTTGCGGGAGCGCTTAGCAATTGATGTAAGTACTGTCACGATACACAATTTCTTGAAAAAGCAAGGAATGACTCTAAAAAAAAGACTTACCGCAGCGCGAGAGTCCAAGAAGAGGCGGTGCAAAGAGAACGACTAGCTTATCGTCAAGAAGTCAGGGATATTCCAGCGGAGGATTTGATTGCCCTCGACCAGACAGGGGTGTGGGAGGGAATGGAACGGGGAGTAGCTCGGAGTTTACGCGGTCAAAGAGCTTATCATTATCGTCAGAGATACAAGGGGGAGAATCACACTGTTATTGGAGCGATTTCCTTGAGGGGAGTAGTCGGCTGTCGTGTCGTCAAGGGTGGGATGAAGAAAGGGGATTTTTTGGAGTTTTTGAGAAGCGAGTTATGTCCGAAGCTAGATGCGAGGAAGGTTGTGATTATGGACAATTTAAATATTCATAGGAGTCGGGAAGTTGAGGAATTGATTAGGGGGACAGGAGCGCGAATTCTATACCTGCCTGTGTATGCGCCGGAATTGAATCCTATTGAGATGATGTGGTCGGTTTTGAAGCATTTTATTCGGCAGTTTTCCAGAGTTGGGAAGTATAGCCTGGAGCAGATAGTGCAGACTTCTTTACTACTGATTAATCCATCCTGCTTCC
>NZ_JANSJI010000257.1:0-4046 GCF_047462475.1 Synechococcus sp. H55.11 | reverse complement strand
AACAAACGCTGTGGGATCCCGCCATCACTGCCCCCTTCCCCAACGGGCAAACCGAGACAGACAGAGTATCAACAAGAATGGGCAGGAATCGACCGGATCCCTGCCTCTCTCAAGCCCAAAATTGGCTCTCTTCAAGACTCCTGCGCCAGGCGGGCGTAAAACAAGCCCTGGACGCGGACGGTGTGAGGTTCCAGTGCCCCTTGCTCGGTGCTGGACTGCTGAATGCTGACGAAGGAGCCGCCCATCTCACCCGTGCTGGGATCCACGCGGGCAATGCGCAGCGACATTTTCCCCTGCGAAACCTCGTCCACCTTGCGGTTGGTGGCGAAGTCGTCCTTGGCCGCCTGCAGCCCCACGGCTGTGTCGTAGCCGGCGTTGGAGCCGCGCCCACGCGGGTCGAGGAAGGTGCTGCTGTGGTAGCCGGGCACCAAGAACTCGCCTTCAAAGTCGGTCGAAGGGTCGATGGCGGCTCCCTGGGCGGTGGCGACCAAGTCCTTCACGCTGAACAGAAACGGCACCCGCTCGCGGCGGGGCAACTGACCGGTGGTCGGCTGAAAGGTGATCCCATCCACCACTTTGAACTCCAGCGCGCCGTCTTTGGGGGTGACCTCGGCCTTAATCGGCCCCAGCGTGGCCGCCGAGATCATGATGTTTTTGGCTTTGATAAACTCTTTTTCCCCGTTCCGCTTTTCCTCTTCGATTTCAATCTGCACCGGCTGGAAGCAGACATCGGTCAGCTTCAGGGATCCCCCCTTGGGCACCTCGATGCGGCCGCGGGCATTGTCGGAGACGGAAGGGCAAATGGCGGCCTTGCCGGTGTTGCGGATCTGGTCGTAGGTCAGCGGGGCCTTAGCAGCCGCCGCCGGCAGGGCAAAGACGCTCAAACAGAGCGCCAACAGGATGGCGAGTAGTGGACGGTACCGCATAAGCAACCTCGAAAAACCTGTTTTAATCTCAATGCTGCTGGGGAGAATAAGCCTGAATGCCCCTATTGTACGCAATAGGGATCCCCTCTTTGGCTGAGCCCGCAGAAGTTTCTTGGCCAAGTCCAGTTGCCCACCCTCTAGGGAAAGTCGGCCAGATGGCCAGAAAGGGGTGAGACCCTTTCGCGGCCACCTCAGAACGGGCCCAGGGATCCCAGCCAGCGCTCCCGAATCTGGTTTACCAGCTCGCCGATGGGCTGTTGGTTGACGCGGTAGCTGGTGGGATGGGCGATCAGGCGGGCGGTGCTCTCGAAAAGGCAGTCCCGTTCCACCAGGCCGTTTTCCCTCAGGGTGCGTCCGGTGGCCACCAAGTCCACAATGGCATCGGCCATGCCGGTGAGGGGAGCCAGTTCCACCGAGCCGTAGAGGGAGATAATTTCCACCGGCAAATCCAACCGGTCAAAATACTCGCGGGCGCAGCCGACAAACTTGGAAGCCACGCGGGCATGGGGAGGCAACTGGGCCGCCGAGGTGTAGGGACTATCTTGGGGCAGGGCCACCGACATGCGACAGTAGCCGAACTTCAGGTCCAGCAGGTGGGCCACCCGCGCTTCGCTGCCGGCATAGCGCTCTCGCAAGATGTCGTAGCCGACGATGCCCAGTTCGGCCTGTCCGTATTCCACGTACACCGGCACGTCGTGGTTGCGCACCAGCAGCGCCTCGTAGCGTTGCCCGTTGAGCTGGGTGGGCGATTCAATCCGCAGCAGGCGGTTGCCGGGATCCAAAAAGCGACTGAAATCGATCCCCACCTGTTGCAAGCAGCGGATAGCGTCGGCCAACAAGGCTCCCTTGGCCAGAGCAATGGTGATCGTCGGGGTATTGGGCTTCGGAGCTGGCCGAGGGCTGGTGGCTGTCAACATAGGCACTTAGGGATCCCTTCTGGCAAAAGGACAAGGGCAGTGGGAATGCTGCTTAGTTAAAGAAGGAAAGTGGATACCAGGGATCCTGCGTCCTCAATTGTAGGGAACTGACCTCTTGCCGGCGAGGTAGACTCGGCAGATGTTTTCCAGAACGCAGATCCTGGGATGATAAAAACACGATGAACCCGGAGGAGAGAGGACGGCATGAAAGCCATGATCCTGGCAGCCGGCAAAGGGACACGGGTACGGCCCATCACCTACATGATGCCCAAGCCGATGATCCCGATTCTGCACAAGCCGGTCATGGAGTTCTTGGTGGAGCTGCTGCGGGAACATGGCTTCGACCAGATCATGATCAACACCAGCCACCTCGCTCACCAGATCGAAGACTACTTTCGCGATGGCCAGCAGTGGGGAGTACACATCGGCTTTTCCTTCGAGGGCCACTTCGAGAACGGCCAGCCGGTGGCCGAACCCCTGGGATCCGCCGGTGGCATGCGCAAGATCCAGGATTTCTCCGGCTTTTTTGACAGCACCTTCGTGGTGCTCTGCGGCGATGCGCTGATCGACCTCAACCTGACCCAGGTGGTCAACTTTCACAAATCTAAGGGGGCATTGGCCACGGTGGTGTTGCGAGAGGTGGATCCCAGCCAAGTCTCCAGCTACGGAGTGGTGGTAACTGATGAGACGGGCCGGGTCACCGCCTTCCAAGAAAAGCCCAGGCAGGAAGAGGCCCTCAGCAACACCATCAACACCGGCATCTACGTGTTCGAGCCAGAAGTCCTGGACTACATCCCCCCCGGCTGCCCCTATGACATCGGCAGCGATCTCTTCCCCGCCTTGGTGAAAGCCGGCGCCCCCTTCTACGGCCTCAAGGCCGACTTCCAGTGGGTGGACATTGGCCGTACCCATGACTACTGGCTGGCAGTACAGAAGGTGCTGCGCGGCGAGATCAAAGGCGTCAAGGTGCCCGGGATCCAGATTCGGCCCGGCGTCTGGACAGGGATCAACATCCGCGCCAACTGGGATCGCATCCACATTGAGCCACCGGTGTACATCGGGGCCAGCACCTACCTGGCGGATGGGGTAAAGCTCATCGGCCCCACGGCCATTGGCTACGGCTGTGTGTTGAACGAAGGGTGTACGCTGGATGGCAGCCTCATCTTTAACTACACCCAAATCGCCGCAGGAGTGACGCTGCGCCACCAGATGGTGATGGGTCGCTACTGCATTTCCTCCGATGGCAATGCCATCGACACGGAAGAGTCCAACCTCACCTGGTTGATCGGAGATGCCCGCAGCCATGGCAACGGCAAATCCCAATAGCGCCCTCTATCTCTACGGGATCGTTGCTGCCCCCGGCCCGCGCCACCTGAATGTGGTGGGGCTGGACAAGCAGCCGGTGGGGGTTCACGTGCTGGGATCTTTGGCCTTTCTCTATTCCCAGGCCCGCCAGGAGCGCTACTTGGCCAGCCGGGCCAATCTGCTGGCCCACGAAGCCGTCCTAGAAACCGTGATGAACGAGGGACACCGCGCCCTGCTGCCGTTGCAATTTGGCCTGGTGGTGAGCAGTTGGGATCAGGTGGAGCAGGATCTGGTCAAACCGCGCCTGGCCGATCTGCTGACCCTGCTGCAGCGCCTAGAGGGCAAACGGGAGGTGGGGGTAAAGGTCTTCTGGGATCCCCAGCAAGAGCTCCAATTGGGGCTGGAGGAAAACCCCGCCCTGAAAGCCCGGCGGGACGAGATGGTCGGCGCCCCTTTGGGTCTGGATGCGGTAGTCGAGATCGGACGGGCTCTGGAGCAGCTTTTGGAGCAGCGGCGTCAGCGCATCGCCCAAACCTTCACGGCGGCCCTCAGCCCCCTGGCCAGCGACCGCGTGGAAGGCGATCTGCTCACGGAGAACATGGCCTACAACGGCTCATTTTTGATCAACTGGGAAGATGAGCCAGCTTTTGCCCAAAAAGTGGAGGAGCTAGACCAGACCTTTCAGGGGCGGCTGCGCATTCGCTACAACAACTTCACCGCTCCTTACAATTTCGTCAAGCTTTGACATGTTTTCTGTTTTATGGTCATTCAATCCAGTCCAATGGCGATGGAACGGTTGGTTACCTCGTTATTGCTCCGCAACGCTGTCGCCAACGCGCCGCTCTAACTCCCCTCTCCCTCAGGGAGAGGGGCTGGGGGTGAGGGGATCCCTCAGGGA
>NZ_JANSJI010000256.1:0-16555 GCF_047462475.1 Synechococcus sp. H55.11 | reverse complement strand
CTCGCCGTAAAGCGGATGGGGAAACCCCACCCGCCTGCGCGGTGGGGTAGTTCATGTGGCAATATCAACCTCAGCGTCGCTCAGAGAGCTGGCTGGATGCCATCACAGATGCGCGAACTCAGCTTGAATTGGCCCTCGAAGATAGCCCCAGCTTGAGGGGATATCTCGGCCTTTCCGGAGACTTGTCCCTATGCTTTGGAGCTGGCCTTGGCAGAAGATTGACTGTCAAGCCCCTCTCCTTTTGGCAGAGGCAACTCAGAGATCGCTGGATATTAGAGGATAAAGCCCTCTCAGCACTTTCAAGCAGAAGCCCGCCCTTGCCAACTGCGCATCTTGCCGGGGTTAAGCAATCCATAGGGATCCACTTCTTCCTTAAAACGGAGCTGGCGCGGATCCATCACTTTGCGACCCCCCTCTTCGATGATGAAAGTGTGGGGATTGGCGATGAAGACTCCCTGCGCCTCGTGATAGCGCATGATCTCGTTGAGGCGTTCTTCCGTTGTAAAGCGCACAATTTGCAGGCCGACCGGGGTAGCCTGCCCCCGGATGCGAATCCACTCCAGGTGCATCAGCACTTCGTCGCCAAAGTGCTCGTACAGGTGCTGCACCACCTTCAGCTCCCGATCGGGCGGAAAAATCGATTGTAGATAGGTCAAATTGGGATCCACGCTGCGGCAGTGCAGGGTGGTGTGGTTCCAAGAGAACTCCCCCAGTGAGATCCCCCTGCTGGCCTCCTGAGCCGTTTTGTTGTAGACCACCTGGCCGCCATGCTCCCGAATGAGCTCCAGCAACGGCTCTAGGCTGTACTCGGCCACCATCAAGAGGGCCACGGCGGATCCCTGGGGCAAGTAGTCCTGCAAGGGGACGAAGTAGCGAGGGATCGGCCAGGCGTGCAGGCTGATGAGTTTCTTCAGGATCCCATCTGCCTCGGCCAGAGCCTGGCCAAAGTGGGCGCAGGGCATAAACCCCCCCTCCGGCGGGAAGGCCACCACCAGCTCCGCCCAAGGATAGGCCGGCGCCAAGGGAATCTCCACCTCGGTGATGATCCCGTTGAGGCCCCAGGCATGGCTGACTTTAAACACGTCGTCTCCCCGCAGCTCCAGGGTCCGCGGCTCCTCTTCGACTGTAATCACCCGCAGCCCTAAGATGTTGCCCCGATCCAGCAGTTGGCCGTAGGTCACAGAGCCGATGCCGCCGCTACCGCCGGCAATGAACCCCCCAATAGTGGCGGTGCGGTAGGTGGAAGGGGCCATACGGATCTCCCAGCCCAGCTCGCGGGTGTGTTTGTCGATGGCCATCAGCTTGGCCCCCGCCTGTACCCGCGCCAAGCCCGGCTTGGCCCAGATTACCTGGTTGAGCTTGCTCATGTCCAGGATCACACCGCCAGCTAGGGGGATGCACTGGCCATAGTTACCGGTACCGGCGCCGCGCACGGTCAGGGGTACTCTCCACTTGGCACAGGCCGCCGCCACCCGCATCACTTCTGCTTCATCGGCAGGGCGCACCACCACCTCCCCGCGCTTGTTGCTCAACTGGCGGCTGAGCACAGGGCTGTAGTGGTAAAAGTCCAGCGACAACTTGGCAACTTGCGCCGGATCGGTGATGGTTTCAAGGTCGGCCAGCTCAGAAAGCAAGGCCTGCAATTTTCCAGAAGCAGCAACGGTCATAGGGATCCCCAATTGGATAGCAGGCTACTTAGACTCCATTGTCTGCGCAAAGGGCCGGCAGAAAGGCTCACCAGAGACAGAAAACGCCTCTCCAGGGGATCCCGACCCGTCCCGAGCATCAGCCGAAGCGGCCCTCTACATAGTCTTTGGTCGCCTCTTTGGCAGGGCTGTTGAAGATCACCTCCGTTCGGTCGAACTCCACCAGTTCGCCCACGCGGTTGGATCCCACCAGCTCCACGCTGAAGAAAGCCGTCATGTCCGAGACGCGGCTGGCCTGCTGCATGTTGTGGGTGACGATAATGATGGTATAGTCCTGCTCCAGCTCCTTCATCAGCTCCTCGATGCGGCGGGTGGAGATGGGATCCAACGCCGAGCAGGGCTCGTCCATGAGGATGACATCCGGCTGTACCGCCAGGGCGCGGGCAATACACAAACGCTGCTGCTGCCCCCCAGACAAAGACTGGCCATTTTCTTTCAACTTGTCTTTCACCTCATCCCAAAGGGCGGCCCGCTTGAGCGAAGTTTCCACCACCTCGTCCAAGTCCACTTTCATCCCCAGCACCCGCGGGCCATAGGCAACGTTGTCGTAGATGCTCTTGGGAAAAGGGTTGGGCTTCTGGAACACCATGCCAATGCGCCGCCGCACCGCCACGGGATCTACGTTTTCGGCGTAGAGGTCTTTGCTGTGGTAGGTAAGTTTGCCCTCCACGCGCGCCCCTGGGATCAAGTCATTGGTGCGGTTAAAGCAGCGCAGGATGGTACTTTTGCCACAGCCAGAAGGCCCGATAAAAGCCGTAATTTGCCGGGCGGGAATATCCATGGTGACGTTTTTCACCGCCAGGTTCGAGCCATAGTAGACGCTCAGGTTTTCCGTTCGGAAGACGTAGGTGGTTGAGTTAGCAGATTGAGTTTTCATGATCCCACTCGCAGAAAGTTCGTCAAGAGGCTAATTCACACCTGGCCGCTGTCCGACAAGGCTTAAACTATCTTCTGGCTTTGTAGACCAGGAAGCGGGCCAGCAAGCTGGCTGCCAAAACAATGGCCAGCAGCACCAGGGCTCCTGCCCATGCCAGCTCCTGCTGCACCTTGAAGGGAATAATTGAGAAGAAGTAAACCATCACCGGCAGGGTAGCCACCGGTCCAAACAGGTTGGTTGACCAGAAATTGTTGTTGAAGGAAGTAAAAAGTAGAGGTGCTGCCTCGCCGGCAGCCCGCGCCAAGGCCAAGATCAAGCCTGTTACAATGGCCGGGGCTGCTGCCGGCAGGACGATGCGCATTGTGGTCTGAAAGCGAGTGGCCCCCAGGCCAACCGAAGCCAAACGCATATCCGGCGACACCAAAAGCAGTGCCTCTTCCGTGGAGCGGATGACAATGGGCAGCATCAACACGCCCAGGGCAACTCCCCCCGAAAAAGCCGAGAAGCCGGATCCCCGCACCACCAAAGCGTAGGCAAACAGGCCGCAGAGAATGGCCGGCACGCCCGTGAGCACGTTACAGGAGAACTTGACCAAATAGGCCAAGCGGCTGCCGCGGCCAAACTCCGACAGGTAAACGGCCGCTAGGATCCCGAAGGGAAAGCTCAAAGCCGCCCCCGTGGCCAGAACCATTACGCTGCCGACGATAGCGTGGCCAAACCCCCCCTCTGCTAACCCTGGAGCCGGGTAGCGAGTCTCGGTGAGGACGTCCCAGCTTATCCTCTGGATGCCCTCCTTACCGATGTCCCACAGCACCCAAGATAGGGCAGCCATGATGGCGGCCACAAACAGTCCGCTCAGCAGCGTCAAGGCAATGCTCGTGTATCTCCGCAGGGGGGCAACAGCGGCACGGCTAATGTCGATCTCCTCAGGAACAAGCTGGGCTGACTGGGACATGATGACGAGGCTCCTCGGTTACTGCTCCAAGTTTTGAAACTTGCGGATGATGATTTCGGCCATGACGTTAACCAACAGGGTCAGCACCATCAACACCACACCGGCATACATAAGGGCCGACACCTGCAGGCGTCCTGCCTCGCCGAACTGAGAGGCAATCAAGCCAGTAATGGTGGATCCTGGCTGCAGCAGGGAGATGTTGATGCGGTTGGCGTTGCCGGAAATCATTGCTGCCACCATGGTCTCCCCCAAGGCTCGTCCCAATGCCAGCATGATCGAGCTGACAATGCCCGACAGGCCCGCCGGGATCATCACCGTCAAGATCGTCTCCCAGCGGCTGGCTCCCAACGCCAAGGCGCCCTCTTTGAGGCCCCGGGGCAGCGATTCAAGGGTGCTGCGGGTGATGGAAATGATGATGGGGGAAATCATGATCCCCAGCACCATGGCTACAATCAACAGACTGGGGCCTCGGGGAGCCGGGCCGCCGAAGAAAGGGATCCACCCCAGCGTCTGATTGATGGCTCGGAAGATGGGCCGCACCGCCGGAATGAGCACAAAGATGCCCCACAGCCCCAGCACCACACTGGGAATGGCCACGATCAGCTCAATGGCAAAGGCAATCGGCGCCGTTATCCACTTGGGGGCAAAATCTTCCGTCAAGAAAATGGCGGTGCCAATGCCCAGAGGAATGGCAAAAATCAGGGCCACCAGAGAGGTCATCAAACTGCCGTAGATCTGGGGCAACACCCCATAGATGTTTTCCACCGGGTTCCAGCGGCTGGTGACCAGAAAGCCCAAGCCAAACTGGCGCATGGCCGGCAGGGCTGCCTCAGTGGTCTGCACGATCACCCAAATGAGAATGATGCCGGCAAACCCTGCCAGCACCAAAGTTAGGCGGACAAAACCCACGTCGAGGGCGCGGGAAACATCCATTTTCTTTTCAATAGCAACATCCGTTGATAAGTCGTAGTCTCTGGCTGCCGAAGTCATAGGATCCCCGCTGTGGCAATTCTACTGGTGGGCAGATTGTGGCAAAACCTCTCTCACCCTACATTCCATCGGTGTTGCAGTTGTCTGTGTCCTGGCCAACAGTGAACACCAAAAGCTTGTTGGACTCAGACTGGTGACAACGTCAAAAGTCAGTGCCGACAGAACTTTTACCCGTTAAAAATCAGCAAAGCGGCAAGCCAGTAGCCAACAGGAAGAGCACAGCCTCTTGTTGACCACTGGCCCTCAACTAACACCTTTCAACAGGACAGCAACTCATCGCTTCGCGTTGGGGTTGACCTTGATCTTATCCAGCTCGGCGAAGATCCGCTGGATGGCCGGCTCCGGCATAGGGATGTAGTCCAGTTCTTTGGTGATGGCTTGGCCCTCTGGCCCCTGCGTCCACTTGATGGCTTCCACCAGCTTCTTCAGCTTTTGCTCGTCAGGATATTCGCGGTAGAGCATCACCCAGAACAAACCAACGATGGGGTAGTCGTCAGGCCCTTCGGGATCCGGCACCAGCAGGGCAAAATCTTCGGGCAGGGGAGCGTTGAGGGCAGAAGTAGCCCGCTCAGGAGAAAACTCGACAATCTTGCCCGCTTTGTTTTCTATGCGAGCAGTAGTCAGTTGCTCCAGCTTGGCAAAGGACTGGTTCACATAGCCAATCGCCCCTGGCTCCTGCTTGATGGTGGCGGCTACCCCTTCGTTGCCCTGGGCACCGATGCCAACCGGCCACTCCACCGTGGTTCCCACGCCGCCCTTCCAGTTGGGGCAAGCAGCGTTGATGTGGTTGCTGAACACGAAGGTCGTCCCAGAGCCGTCGGAGCGGTGCACCCAGGTGATGTCCAGCGCGGGCAGCCGACTTGCCAGGTTGGGGTTTTGGGCCTTGATGCGAATGTCGTCCCAGCGGGTGATTTCGCCGGTAACAATGCCACAGTAGGTTTCCCGCTTGAGCACGAGCTCTTTGTCGCCGATGCCGGGCAGGTTGTAGGCAAATTCAATGGCGCCCCCCGCCAGAGGCAGTTGCAGGGGCTCGTAGCCGTATTTCTCTTTGAAGCTCTTGTAGCGAGAGGCGTTGTACTTTTCGGTCATCGGACCCTCGGAAGCACCGAAGTCCACCGTGCCGTTGATGTATTGCTCCAGACCGGCACCGCTCCCAACAGACTGGTAGCTGACTTGCACATTGGGATCTACGGTGCGATTGTAGGCATCAAACCAGCGCTGCAGCAGCGGCGCAGCGAAGGTAGCACCTGCGCCAGAGATTTGCACGGTTTGGGCTTGGGCCGGGGCCAGCGCCAGGGCTCCCACCGCCAGAGCCGCGATAGAAGAAACAGAAGCAGAGAGCAGAGATCGCATAAGAAAGAAATGTCTGATTTTAATCGACGCCTATAACTCTACAACCTCAAGGTTAAGAGTAGAATATGTTAAGGTTAAGTTTAGGTTAAGCCAGAAGAAAAAGTCGGTGTCTCTCTGAATGAGGTGATTGCTATGAGCTCTTGATTTTTTACCTGGTGATTTGCTTGGGTTTAGATAGCAGCAAAAAATGATCCTGGAGCTCAGGATCTGTGAAAAGCTTATTTTGCAAGGCTTTTAGCTTGTCTTAGACTTGGCTAGGTGACCTCGATCCAAATAAAAGATGATGCTGGCCAGCCAGAAAAAAAGTTTGAACAGAAGATAAGTTGCGCAGAACCTAGAGCAGAAAGCTGCCCCAAATCTTGCCAAGCCTATATAGGCTTATGTAGGGTTCAATGTTTCCAGAAGAGCCCCCGCAAGAGCTTCTTTCTTGCTTTTGCGGAGAGCGTTGAGTTGGCTAGAAGAGTAACCTCAGCACTCTAGACGTCAAGCAGCTCCTCAAGTTCCCCGACCAGAGGGGAAAGGGGGAGGTCTAAGCCGGGATCCGCCCGCCGCCCATCAGGTACAGCAAAGCCATGCGCACCGCCACGCCGTGGGCAACTTGCCGCTCGATGAGGTTGAGGCTGGGATCCTCCATCACTTCAGAACTCAGTTCCACGCCGCGGTTGACTGGGCCGGGGTGGAGAACCCTCACCTCGGGGTGGCACAGGCGCAGCCGCTGCTGGGTGAGGCCGAAAAGGTGGTGGTATTCCTGCAGGCTGGGGATGAGGAATTCGCTCATCCGCTCCCGTTGCAGGCGCAGGGCGATGACGAAGCGGGCTCCTGCTAGGGCCGGCTCCAACTGCCAGTGCACCGGCAGAGTATGGCCGGGCACAAACTGGGCAAAGTCTTTGGGCAACAGGGTGGGCGGGCCGGCCAAGTGGACGTCTGCGCCAGCGGCCACTAGAGCATAGATGTTGGAGCGGGCTACCCGCGAGTGGAGGATGTCACCGACAATGGCCACCTTCACCCCCTGCAGCAGCTCGAGGCGAGGTCGCTGCGGATCCAGGTGGCTACAGAGGGTAAATAGATCCAGCAAAGCTTGAGTGGGATGTTCGTGCAGGCCATCTCCCGCGTTTAGCACCCCCGCTGGGGATCCGCGGCGATTGATCTCGGCGGCCAACTGCTGCGGCACCCCGGCCTGGGCGTGGCGGACGATGAGCACGTCGGATCCCATGGCCAAAAAGGTGCGAGCCGTATCCAAAATGGTTTCCCCCTTGCTTAGTGAAGAGGTGCCAGGGGAAAAGTTGAGCACATCCGCTGACAGGCGCTTGGCCGCCAGCTCAAAGCTGTTGCGGGTGCGGGTGGAAGGCTCGAAAAACAGCGTCACCACCACCTTCCCCTGCAGGGTGGGCACCTTGGGCAGCCGCCGGGTCAGCACTTCCTGAAAGCTGGCGGCGGTTTGCAAGACAATTTGATACTCTTCGCGGGTAAAGTCCGCCAGCCCCAAGACATGTTGCCGCTGCCAAGCCATAGGGGATCCTCAAATGCCCAAGCGGGCAAAGATCTCGTCCAGGTGGGTGAGGTGCCGCCGTGGGTCAAAGCAGGCCTGCAGCTCCGCCTCGCTCAGGTGGGCCATTACTCTGGGATCCGCCAGCAGATTGGCGTGGAAATCTCCGCCGGCTTGGTTCCAGGCGCGGTGGGCATTTTCCTGCACCAGGCGGTAGGCTTCCTCACGGCTCAAGCCCTTCTCCACCAAAGCCAAAAGCACCTGCTGGCTAAAGACAACACCACCGTAGAGGGTGAGGTTGCGCTCCATGTTGGCAGGGTAAACCTGCAGGTGGCGCACCAGATCTGCCATGTTGACCAGTAGGTAGTGGCAGAGGATGGAGGCATCGGGCAGGATGACCCGCTCTACAGAGCTATGGGAAATATCCCGCTCATGCCAAAGGGGAATGTTTTCCAGGGCCGAGACAGCATACCCCCGCAAGAGGCGGGCAATTCCCGTCAGTTGTTCAGACTTGATGGGGTTGCGCTTGTGGGGCATGGCGGAGGATCCCTTTTGGCCGGGGGCAAAGTGCTCCTCAACCTCCAGCACCTCTGTCCGCTGGAGGTGGCGGATCTCGGTGGCAAAGCGCTCCAGAGAAGAGCCAATCAAAGCCAAGGTCTGCACATACTCGGCGTGGCGATCGCGGGAGATCACCTGCGTCGAGGCCGTATCCGGTTTGAGGCCTAAGCGGGCGCAGGCCAACTGTTCCACCTGGGGGGGCACATTGGCGTAGGTACCCACGGCGCCGGAGATCTTGCCCACGGCGACCACCTCCCGCAGGCGTGTCAGGCGCTCCTGATGGCGCAGGCACTCGGCCAGCCAGCCGGCCAGCTTAAAGCCAAAGGTAATGGGCTCGGCATGGACGCCATGGGTGCGGCCCATCATCAAGGTGTAGCGGTGTCGGCGGGCCTGCTCACGCAAAGCAGCGATGAGGTCGGCCAGCCGAGCTTGCAAGATCTCAACCGAGGCTACAAGCTGCAGGGCCAAGGCTGTGTCCAACACATCCGAGCTGGTCAAGCCCAGGTGGATGTAGCGCCCCGCCTCGCCCACATGCTCGTTGAGGTTGGTCAAGAAGGCAATAACATCGTGCTTGACTTCCGCCTCGATTGCCAAAACCCGCGCCGGGTCAAAGGCAGCTTTGGCTTTGATCTCCTGCAGAGCCTCTTGAGGGATCCGCCCCAGCTCCGCCTGCGCCTCACAGACGGCCAGCTCTACTTGTAGCCAGGTCTGGAGCTTGTGGGCGGTGGACCAAATCTGGCCCATTTCTGGCAGAGTGTAGCGCTCGATCAAGGTGCCTTTTCCGTCAGTACGATAGGATAAGCCAAGCTATTTTAGCTAATCCGCCTCTCATCCCGGGTCCAAAGCGGGGCTTCTCGGCGGGTTGGTTAAGTGCAAGGATGGCCCCTCTTGCGGGCAGTCTATACTGGACTGGGTTGGGATCCTCAGCGGAGCACGATGAAGCGGCGATGGGGAAGGGTGGCTCTGATGGGTTGCTTGGCGGCATTCCTGGCTCCTGCCCCCGCCCTCTCTTTGCCCACCTCCCCCACTCCTCCTGAGCAGACCTCGGCCCGAAGCCCTGCTTCCGAGTTTAACTGGCAGGGATCCCTCAAGTTGCTGCGCGGGGATCCGGTGGCGGCTTTGGCGGATCTGGATCGGGCAGTGGAGTTGGATCCCACCTATGCGCCAGCCTACGTTAACCGCAGCTACGTTTACAACCAGTTGCGCCAGCCCCAAAAAGCCCTAGCCGATGCGGAGCGGGCCATCCAGTTGGATCCGGGGATCCCAGAGGCCTACTTTAGCCGCGGCGTGGCCCACCTGCAACTGGGGGAGCGAGAGGCTGCTATGGCTGCCTTTCGCCAGGCCTTGGCTCTTTTTTCCCAAAGCGGCAACTTTGCTGACCAAGCCATCCTGCAGCAACTGCTGCGCCAGTTGGGGGTGGAGTAGTCGCCCTTGGATTAATCCAGGACCATCTCGGATTTAGACAAACTGAGGAGGCTCTCCCAACCACTCGGCCAGGGAAACTGCTTGGGCCTGCAGCCCGAAGACATGACAAAAAGATTGCACCAACCCTGGGGCTACGGCAGCCATTGTTACCCCCGGACAAAACTGCACCAGGGATCCCACCGGGCGATCGGGGATCCCACAGGGCACGATAGCCGCGAAGGCAGGCAGATCCGGACAGACGTTGAGGGCAAAGCCGTGGTAGGTAACCCAGCGGGAGACCTTGATGCCGATGGCCGCCACCTTGTGGCCTTGCACCCAAACCCCTGTCAGGCCAGGGATCCGCTCCCCCCGCAGGCCAAAGTGGGCTACGGTCTGGATGAGCACCTCTTCTAGGTGGCGCAGGTAGCAGTGCAGATCCGGCTGGCCATGGGAGCCGTAGACAGTCCTATGGCGCTTTAGGTTCAGTAGGGCATAGCCCACCCACTGGCCCGGCCCGTGGTAGGTCACCTCGCCGCCCCGCTCCACCCGCAGAATCTCCGGCCCCTCAGGAGCAGAGGCCTCTGGCTGAGTATCCGGGGATCCTATCCGTCCAGCCAGGCTTTTGAGAAACTTGGGATCGGCCCCTGCCCCCAGGGTGTAGACCGGCGGGTGGGTGAGCAACAAAAGCCCATCCGGCACCTCAGGATCGCGGATCATCCGGGCCAACCGGGCCTGCTGCCAAGCCCAAGCGGTGCGGTAGGGCACCTCTCCTGCCAGGTGAACTTGGAGAAGCGGCACAGGCTCAAGCCCCTGCAAAGCTCAGGCCACCGGTAAGTTGACCTGGGCCCGTAGCCGCTCGAGCAGAGCTCGGGGATGTAGCAGCCCTTCAATGCGGTCAACCGGCTTCCCGTCTTTAAACAGGATCAGAGTTGGCACGGCGTAGATCCCCCAGCGGGCGGCGATGTTGGGGTACTTTTCGGTGTCGACCTTAACAAAGGAGATGGTGTCCCCCACCTGGGGCTTCACCTGCTCCAACACCTGGGCCATGACCTGACAGGGACCACACCAGGTGGCGTAAAAATCCACCAGAATGGGAGTTTCGGATCCCTGGATCATGTCGTCAAAGCTTTTGAACTGCTGTTTGTGGGCCATGGGCGACCTCCGCAGGATGCTGTAGAAAAACTTAGAATGCAACCTATTTGTAGTCTAAATGTTTGAGATGGAAATGTGGGTAGAGATTCTGCGACCGCTTGCTGTCGGTTTCCCGGTAGGATGACTAGGGCTTGGTCGGTACCTGTAGTCTAAAGGGCGGGCTGGACGGAAGGGGCAGGCTTTAGCAGGGCTTAACGATTGCAAGGAGTGGGATCCCGATGGCAACAATCCGGATGGTGAGCCGAGGTGTGGTGGCCGGCGTATTGGCTGGGGTGGTCTTGAGCCTCTGGGGGATCTGGCGTTGGCTGGGGGATCCCTCAGGCTGGATTCAGGTGGTGGCCGGGCTGCTCTTGAGTTTGGCGACGGTGCTGTACTGGCGGAAGACCCGCCCCGCCGACTGCCTGGTGGTGGAGCCGCAGAGCTGGCACCTCAACCGCCTCAGCCCCGATCACTGGCTGATCCAAGCGGAGTTCGTGGCCCGCAACCTCAACCCCCTCTTTGAGGTTACCTTGGCCCAGGTGCAGCCGCGACTGCATTTGCTCAGTGCCAGCTCCATCGAAGGGATCCAAACCCAGATCCGCCTGCGCTCCCGCCATGTGGATCTGCCCCCTCGCCAGGACAACTACTGGCAGGCCTACATCATTACCCCCCAAAGCCAGACCGGCTTGGAAGTGGAGATCGAGCTGAGGGGGGAAGGGCTGGCAGATTTGCGCTCGGCCTGGCTGGAGCTGGACTACGTCCAGTACGGGCGGCAGCGGCGCACCCTTAAGACTAGCCACCTAATCCTGCCCTTGCAGGAAGTGGATCCCTTGCCGGAGCTGGCCTGGCAGCAGCAGGGGCCGGTGAGTTGGGCTGCCATTCCCACCCCTCTGCTTACCCCCAGCGATGACCTTGCCGAGGTGCTGCAGCGCTACGTGGGCCCTCACATCCAGCCCGGTGATATCGTGGCCATCTCGGAAAGCGCGGCGGCCATCGTCCAGGGCCACTTTCGCCATCCCCTGCAGGTGCAGCCTGGCTGGCTAGCCCGCACCCTCTGCTACTTCTTCCCCTCCAAGACCAGTCTCTCAAGCTGCTACGGGATGCAGACGCTGATCGACTGCTCGGGAGCCTGGCGGGTGCTGGGGGCTTTTGTTGTCGGATCCCTGGCCAAGTTGTTGGGGATCCCAGGGGTGTTCTATGCCCTGGCGGGGGAGCAGGCCGACCTCATCGACGATGTCACCGGCACCTTGCCCCCCTACGACCAGTTCATCGTCTTGGGGCCGCGGCATCCAGCTAAGCTGGTGGCCGAGCTCCACGCCCAGACTGGCTACGAGGTGGCCATTGTGGATGCCAATGACCTAGGTGAGGTAAGCGTTCTGGCGGCCAGCCCAGGGGTGGAGCGGGAGCTGGTGGAGCAGGCGCTGCGCAAGAACCCGGCGGGCAATGCAGCGGAGCAGACTCCCCTGGTGCTCATCCGGAAGCGGCTGCCGGCATCGCCTGGGATTTGAGAGCCTGCATCGCCTGGTGGGTCGACAAGAAAAAGCGCTCAGCGCCCACTTTCTCCACAAACCCCACCCTTTTGAGGCAATCCATCACCGGCCCCTTCACCTCGGCCAGGGCAAAGCCCACCCCCATCTGGTGCAGACGTTCCACCAATTCGGTCAGGGCCTCCAGAGCGCTGCCGTCGATGAAGTTAATGGCGCTGGCCACCAGCAGCACCTGTTCCACTGCTGGCCGCGCTGCTACCTCTTGCAGAATGTACTCCTGCAGGTAGGCGGCGTTGGCAAAAAACAGGCTCTCATCCACTCGCACCGCCAAGATGCGCGGATCGGTAATCACCTCATGGCGCAGCACGTTGCGGTAGTGCTCGGTGCCCGGCACCTGGCCAACAATGGCAATGTGGGGGCGACTGGCCCGCCAGAGGAAGAGGAGAAGGGAGACCAGCACCCCCAGCCCAATCCCCCGCTCCACCCCAATCGCCAACACGCTGGCAAAGGTGAGCAGCCAAACGAGGGCATCGCCGCGGTCGTAGCGCCAGCTCTGCAGCAGGGGGTGAAAATCCACCAGTCCCAGCACCGCCACCAGCACAACGGCAGCTAGGGTGGCCTGGGGCAGGAAAGTAAACAAGGGCATCAGCCAGATCATGGCCAGGGCTATCAGGGATCCCGTAATGACCGAGGCCAGACCGCTGTTGGCCCCCGCCTGAGCATTCACCACCGAGCGGCTGATCCCACCCGTGACCGGAAAGCCACCGCTGACGGCTGCTGCCACGTTGGCCACTCCCAGGGCCACCAGATCCTGGTTGGGATCCACTTTCTGCCGCCGCTTGCTGGCCAGGGCCTGGGCCATGGCATAACTTTCCGTAAAGCCCACCAAGCTAAGGGCTAGGGCGGTGGGCAGCAGGGATCCCCATTCTGGCCAGCTCAGTTGGGGAAACGTCAGCGGTGGCAGGCCAGCCGGAATGGATCCCACCACTGCCACCCCCGCTCTCTCCGAGAGATTCAACCGCCAAACCAGCAGGGTGGTTAAGAAAACGGCCGCCAGGGGAGCACTCTTGGTGAGCAGCAACTCCCAGAGGGGCGGGATCCCCCAGCGGCGCAGTTGCGCCGGCAGCTTCTGCTGGGCGTACACCAACAGGGCGATGGACAACAGCCCCAGCCCCAGGGTGGCCCAGTTGACCCCATCCAGGCTCTGCCACAGCCGTTGCACTAGCAGCCAGAAGGACTCGCTGTTGGCAATCTTCACCCCCAGCAGATGGCGGAGCTGGCTAAGGGAAATGATTAGGGCTGCGGCACTGCTAAAGGCCGTTATAACCGAGTGGCTCAGGAAATTGGCTAAAAACCCCAGGCGCAACAGCCCTACCCCTAGCTGGATCAGGCCCGCTTCCAGAGCTAAGCCCAGCGCCAACTGGCCATACTCCGGGCTGCCCGGCTCGGCCAGCGGCTCCAAACCCGAGGCTACCAGCAGGGCGATGATGGCCACCGGCCCCACTGACAAAGCCCGGCTGGATCCCAGGAAGCCGTAGGCGATCACCGGCAGGATGCTGGCGTAGAGGCCTGTCTCGGGGGGCAGGCCGGCCAGCAGCGCGTAGGCCATGCTCTGGGGCACCAACAGGATGGCCGAGACCACCCCGGCAATGAGATCCCCCGGCAGATCCTCTCGCTGGTAGCGAAGCCACCACAGGGAATCCTTGGCCAAGGGCAGGTAGCGCGCCCAAACCCCCTGCTTTGGGGAAGAGGCGGACGGGATCCCGCTCATAGCGTCTGACCCCGGTTCCAGGGCAGGCGGGCCAAAAGCAGCGCCAGGCCACAGGTGTTGGTGATCCCGGCAAACACCAGCCCCGCCCCCACAAAGCCACTCAATACCAGCCAGCCGGGATGGACAAAGGCTCCCAGCAGGGTTCCTACAAGCACCAGGGATCCCGCTGTAATCTGCACCTGTCGCATTAGCGAGATGGGCGCGTTGCGGGTGCGGGTGGTGGGCAGCTTGGCGGCCTTCCACGCTTCGATCCCACCTTTGAGGCTAATGGCTTCCGGCCAGCCGTATTCGAGCAACTGACAGCCGGCACGGATGGAGCGGCTGCCCATGCGGCACTGCAGCACCACCGGCTTTTCTGGTGTCGAGGCCGGCACCTTGGCGGGGTCAAAGGTAGATAGAGGCATGTTGATCGCCCCCGGGATCCGCTCGTCGTGGTATTCTGCCGGCTCCCGCACGTCAATGAGCTGTACCCGCCCTTGATCCAGCCACTGCTTTAAAGTCCAAGCGTCGATCTCCTTGAGACGGGGATCCCGTTCCTGCTGAGCTGTAGGATTTTGTTGAGCTACGGTCATGGTTTCTTCCTTGCTTCTAGGGTTGTTGTAAGACTTAGGGATTTCTAATCTTCCTCCTCCAGCAACCTGCTGGGCTCGCCAGGATAAAACTGGCTATCCAGGATTTGCTCGGGAGAGTAAGGGCAGGTCTGGGGAAAAGTCTTTCTGGGCAGCTTGGTCTCTTCTAGAGCCAGTTGGAGCGCCCTCAGGTAAGACTTGGAGATGGCCTCCGGCAAATAGGGCCTCAGGCTTGGGTTTTCCTCCAGCAGATCCAGAACTTCCTGCCGCTGCACCTGTAGGGTAAGAAGCCAGCTTACCGATCTGGCCTGCGGCTGATACTCCCACTTGAGGAGGTGCCCCACCAAAACCCCCAGCCGGTTACGCAGCTCTTGCCGCTGTTGCCTGCCCAACGATTCCATCTCCTCAATCAAATGGGGCAGATCTAGCTTCTCCCAAGCCCGCTCCCGCAGAAATTGGGCTTGTTGCTGAGTCCAAGCATAGAAATCCCTCTCATAGAGATGTTTGGGATCCACTCTCAACCCTCCCCTTTCTGACGGGCCGCCTGAGAGAAGTCTAGCCAGCCCTAGCGACTAAACTGCGGCTGCCACTTGGCCGCACTGCTCGTTGGCCGGCACCGCTTCCTGGATCTTCTTGGGCTGCGGCAGGTTGAGGCTGTTCATCAGGGCAATAAAGCTCTCCCGCGAGCGCAGCTTACCGGTTTCCGGATCCACGAAGCGGGGGTTCCAGCGCTTCTCTTCACCAATGGTGGAGACGGTGTGTCCCCGGTAGTCATGGCCGGGATAGACCAGCGTCTCGTCCGGTAGGGTAAACAGGTGCTGCGTCACGTGGTCGTACATCAAGCCGGGATCCCCACTTTGGAAATCGGTGCGCCCGCAGCCGCGAATGAGCAGGGCATCGCCGGTCAGAACGCGATCCCCATTGACGCGGTAGGTCATGTGGCTGTCGGTGTGGCCCAGGGTGGCGATGGCCTCGATGACAATGGATCCCACCTGCAGTGTTTCCCCATGGCCGATGAAGCGGTCGGCACATTGTGCCTTGGCCTGAACCGGCACCACCCCTTGGCAGCCGCTCAACTCCCGCAGCTTGCCGGTGCCGGTGATGTGGTCGGCGTGAACGTGGGTCTCCAGGCAGTACTTCAAGGTCAGACCCAGCTCTTGAATTAACTTCCAGTCCCGCTCCACCTGCTCCAACACCGGATCCACCAGTACGGCCTCGCGGGTGTCTGGGTCTGCGATTAAATAAGTGTAGGTGCTCGTCTCGGAGTCGAACAGTTGGCGAAATAGCATGCTGCCCTCCTGTCTGTTGGCAAGAACCTGAACGTGCTCCGCATCCGGGTTCTCATTCTACTGTATAACTATTTGGTGTTAAAATCAAGCTACCACCTCCCTCAAGACAGCCTATGGATTGGGACAAGCTTGTGCAAGCCGGCAAAGACGAGTGCCAGTTGACCCTGACGCCGGAAGTGCTGACCAGCGTGGCGGAGTACTTCAAGGTTTTGGCGGAGCCCAGCCGGCTGCAGATCCTGTGTCAGTTGCGCTCGGGGCCCAAGAACGTTACCCAAATCCTAGAGGCCACCGGCATGGGCCAGGCCAACGTCTCCAAACATCTCAAGATCCTGGCGCAGGCAGGGATCGTCAGCCGCGAGCCCAGGGGCGTGAGCGTCTACTACCAAATTGCGGATCCCATCTGTTTTGAGCTGTGCGAGGTGGTGTGCAAGCAGTTAATCAAGCGCCTCAAGCAGCAGGCTCAGCAACTGGAACCCCTGGCGGCCCTTCACTCCGGCAGGCTGAGCCGCGGAGGTTCCTGAGGGCGGGGACGGCGCAGCAGCAGGGGAAGGCTCAGCAGCCCAAACAGGGCCACAACGGCAGCCATGATCCAGATGAGGAAACGGCTGGGGCGAAAGTCGCCTGCCTCGATTTGCCGCATCACCTGGTTGTAGCGCCAAGCAGAAAGGCCGATCATCAGGATTCCAAAGATCACCAACAGGAGGCCCAAGTTCTGGGTGCTCAGGAGGCCGTGCGCCGCGGCGGGCTGCTCAGGGGAGTGGGCGGCTTCAATCTGCCGCAGAAATAAGCTGAAGCGGGCGAGGGCAAAGCCAAAGGCAATGAGAGCCACAGAGGTGCGCAGCCAGGCCAGAAAGGTGCGCTCATTGGCCTGGTGTTCCCGTTGGCGATCTGGGGGCAAGTTCATGGGCTACAGGGATCCCTCAAGGGCTGATTTTAAGACAGCGGGGATCCGGCAAGCTGGCCTTCTCCGGCTGGCGGG
>NZ_JANSJI010000255.1:0-16597 GCF_047462475.1 Synechococcus sp. H55.11 | reverse complement strand
GGGCTGATTTTAAGACAGCGGGGATCCGGCAAGCTGGCCTTCTCCGGCTGGCGGGGAAAATAAAAGGCGGTGCGTTTACATACTTCCACCAGCATCAGCATCACCGGCACCTCGATCAGCACCCCTACGACGGTGGCCAGGGCGGCCCCGGAGTTCAAGCCAAACAACACCACCGCCGTTGCAATGGCCACCTCGAAGTGATTGCTGGCGCCGATTAAAGCCGCCGGAGCGGCATCCTCATAGCACAAGCCCAGTTTCTGGGCTGCCACATAGGTGAGGCCAAAAATAAGGTTGGTCTGCACAAAAAGCGGCACTGCAATCAACAAAATGTGGAAGGGATTTTCCACAATGAGATCCCCTTTAAAAGCAAAAAGCAGCACCAGCGTCACCAGCAAGGCGGTGATGGCAATGGGGTTGAGGTAGCGCAAAAAAGCTTTCTCAAACCATTCCCGGCCCTTGGTTTTAAGAATCCAATAGCGAGAGGCTGCTCCTGCAACTAGCGGTAGGCCCACGTAGATGGCCACGGATAGCAAAATGGTTTGCCAGGGCACCGTTAAATCGCTCATGGCCAGCAGCCAGCGGCCCAGCGGCGCGTAGAGGAAAAGCATGGTTAAAGAGTTCACCGCCACCATCACCAGGGTGTGGCCTTGGTTGCCATAGCTGAGATAGCCCCACATCAGCACCATCGCAGTGCAGGGGGCAATGCCCAGCAAAATGGCCCCGGCAATGTAGGAGTTGCTGAGGCTCACTTCTGTACCGCGGATCATTTCCGTGCCGGTTATCCAAGGGGCAAACAGCCACCCCAAGAAAAACTGGGCAATCACCACCATGGTAAAAGGCTTCACCAGCCAGTTCACCCCCAGGGTCAACAGCACCGGTTTGGGCGATTGCAAGGCATGGGCTGCCTGGCCAAAATCAATTTTCACCATGATGGGATACATCATGAAAAACAGGCAGACGGCAATGGGAATGGAGACCTGATAGAGGCTCAGGGCATCCAGCGCCTCTGCCAGGCCCGGAAACCATCGACCCAACAGGATCCCGGCAACAATACACAGAGCCACCCAAAGGGTGAGATAGCGCTCAAAAAAACTCAGGGATCCGCCGCCGGGGAGAGCTTTGGGGTCAGATTCGGTGAGAGCCATGGGAAAAGCCGAAAACTGCAGGCGAGAAAACGCAGGTTGTCGAGTAGCCGCGTTCCTAATGGGCTCTCTCAGGATACATCAAAAAAACTTGTTCAGTTTGACCTCAACTTACTCCAGCCCTAGCCGCCGACGAAAGTAGGGGATGGTTAGCTCCAGGCCAACCTGCAGGGGGATCTGGGGATCCCAGCCCAACAGGGTGCGGGCTTTGCGGATATCGGGCCGGCGCTGCTTGGGATCGTCGGTCGGCAGGGGCCGGTGGACGATGGGGGAAGGACTGCCGGTGAGGGCCAAGACCTGCTGCGCCAGCTCCAGGATGGTGAACTCCTGCGGGTTGCCCAGGTTAAAGGGGCCGGGATAGGGGCCGTTCATCAGGCGCACCAGGCCTTCGATGAGGTCGGCGATGTAGCAGAAGCTGCGGGTCTGGGATCCATCCCCATAGACGGTGAGGGGATCCCTGCGCAGCGCCTGGACGATGAAGTTGCTGACCACGCGGCCATCATCCTCCCGCATGGCCGGCCCATAGGTGTTGAAGATGCGGGCGACGCGGATCTCCGTCTGGTGTTGCCGCTGCCAGTCAAAAGTCAGGGTTTCGGCCAGGCGCTTCGACTCGTCGTAGCAGGCCCGCGGGCCGATGGGGTTGACATAGCCCCAATAGTCCTCCGGCTGGGGGTGCACCTGGGGATCCCCGTACACTTCTGAAGTCGAGGCCAGCAGGAACCTGGATCCTGTTTTCTGGGCCAGCTCCAGCAGGTGGTAGGTGCCCCAGACACCGGTGCGGATGGTGTGGATGGGATCCGCCTGGTAGTGGGGCGGCGAGGCGGGACAGGCCAGGTGGTAGATTTGCTGGATACCGGCTTTTTCCAGCTCCGGCGGCAGCGGCTCGGCCACATCGTGCCACAGCAAAGTAAAGGCGGGGTTGTCGCGGTGGGCCTGTACGTTCTCCTCCCGCCCCGTGTAGCCGTTATCGAGGCAGATAACTGCGTGGCCTTCTTGCAGAAGGCGGCCGACCAGATGGGAGCCGATAAATCCCAAACCACCCGTGACCAGGATCTTCACCAGCCCACTCCAATCAAGGTGATACCCGCCTGTTGAACGGCCTGCCGGTCAAGGCAATTGCGGCCATCGATCAGCAAAGGCCGCCGCATCAGCTCGGCAAGGTGCCGGTAATCCAGCGACAAAAACTCCGGCCACTCGGTCACCAGCACCAGGGCGTCGCAGTCCTGGGCCAGGCGAAACACATCCGTTTCCACTATCACGTGGGCCAGGCCCTCCCGCATCCCCGAAGCCGACACAATGGGATCATACGCTTTCACCTTGGCCCCCAGCCGGTGGAGCTGCTCGATCAACGTCAGAGAGGGGGCATCCCGCAGGTCATCGGTGTGGGGCTTAAAGGTGAGGCCCAAAAGGCCAATGGTCTTGCCCTTGAGCACCTTGAGGGCCTGCTGCAGCTTTTCCACCAGGCGCTGCCGCTGCTCGCAGTTGACCTCGACAGTAGCCCGCAATAGCTTGGCCTCGTAGCCGTAGTCGGCTGCCGTCTGGATCAAGGCGGCCAGATCCTTGGGAAAACAGCTTCCCCCCCAGCCGAGGCCGGCGTTGAGGAAGGCGCGGCCAATGCGCTTATCGAGGCCGATCCCTTCGGCCACTTGGGTGATGTCGGCACCGGTGCGCTCACAGATGTTGGCGATCTCGTTGATGAAGCTGATCTTGGTGGCCAAGAAGGCGTTGGCGGCATATTTGATCATCTCGGCGGAGGCCAAGTCGGTAACCAGTAAAGGCACGGGATCCCCACCCAAGCCCTGCTGGCGGCTGAGGATGGGCTCGTAAAGCCGCCGCAGGATCTCGATGGCGCGGGGGCTGTTGGAGCCAATCACGATGCGATCCGGGTAGAAGGTATCCTGGATGGCGCTGCCCTCTCGCAAAAACTCAGGGTTGCTGACCACGTCAAACTGAGGTGTCCGAGGAGAGATTTGCAAAGCCAGGGATCCTCTGGAGAAAGGAGTTGCCTCCCGATCTCCCCCAGAGAGCAGTTCGCTCTCTTCCCGGCTGCCCAGGCGCTGCTTGGCCGCCCCAGCAGCCCCATCCAAGATAAGCATGCGCACCCAGTCGCCGGAACCAATGGGGACGGTAGACTTGTTGACAATAACCCGGTAGCGGTCGTCCAGGTGCTGGCCGATCTCCCGCGCCACGGCCTCCACGTAGCGCAGATCCGGCTCGCCGCTGGGCAAAGCCGGCGTGCCTACAGCAATGAAGATGACTTCGCTGACCTGCACCGCCAAGCTCAGATCGGTGGTAAAGTGCAGCCGGCCAGCCTCGGCGCCTCCCCGCACCAGCTCTTCCAGCCCAGGCTCGTAGATGGGCAGGCGACCCCGTTGCAGCCCTTCAATTTTGACGGGGTTGTTGTCTACACAGATAACGCTGTGGCCCAGGTGAGCCAGACAGGCGCCGGTTACCAACCCCACATAGCCAGCTCCCACAACCGCCACGTCCATAGCCCGCTTCCCCCTCGCGTCGATGCTTGGTTCTAAAATACCCCGCCGACCGGGATCCCCTATCCTCAAGGGGAGGAAAGATAGCCTTGAACCCAAGCCGGTGGCAAAATAAAGCAGAACCGGCCTTCCTCTGAGCCTTTGGGCGGTGAGTTTCCCCGATTCTGCTGCCATAGCCGCTCGTCGTCAGCGCCAGGTGCAAAGGGTGCTGTACGTCACCTTGGGGCTGAATGTCCTGGTGTTTTCGGTCAAGTTGATCCTGGGATTGACGACGGGATCCCTGAGCTTGGTGGCCGATGCCCTGCACAGCTCCGCCGATAGCGCCAGCAACATTCTTGCCCTGCTGGCGGCCCGCTTTTCCTCGCCAGAGCCGGATGAGGAGCACCCCTACGGCCACAGCAAGTTTGAGGCCATCGGTGCCATGGGGATCGCCGCTTTTCTGGGGATGGCCAGCTTTGAGATCCTCAGCACAGCGGTGGGACGGTTTTTCGAGCCCCAGCCGCCGCTGCAGGTCGATGGACTGACCCTAACCCTAATGGTGGGTGTGCTGGGGATCAACCTCTTCGTGGCCTTCTATGAACGTTCCTGGGGCAAGGCTTTGTCCAGCTCGCTGCTCTTGGCCGATGCCCGCCATACCCTCAGCGATGTTTGGGTAACCCTGACGGTGCTGCTGGGACTGGCCGGGATCCACTACTGGGGGATCCCCTGGCTGGATCAGGTGCTGGCGGTGCCGGTGGGGCTGCTGGTGTTCTGGAGCGGCTGGGAAGTGTTACAAGAGAATATCCCTTTCCTCACCGACCGGGTGGCTATTCCGCCTAAGACCTTGCGGGAGCTGGTTCTCAGCCTGCCTGGAGTTCTGGACTGCCACGACATCACCTCCCGCGGCATCCCAGGGCAGATGATCTTTATCGAAATGCACATGGTGGTGGAGCCGCTGGACGTGGAGTCGGCCCATCGCATCACCGAAGCGGTGGAGCAACTGCTGCAGGAGCGCTACGGGCCGGTGCGGGTCACCATCCACCTAGAGCCCTACTCCCACATTGAGGGATCCCAACCCTAGGAATGTTTCCGAAAGAACAAACGGTACCGCTTCGCCAACTGCCAAATCCTGCAAAGGCCATTCTTTGCCCTGGTTCCTAAGAAATAGAAAAACCCCGAGGCAGCAAATGGAGCTGCGCCTGATTATCGGGTGGGCAGCGAAAACAACGGCTAAATCGCTCCAGGAATCGACCTGCCGGCTGTGGGAAGTCTGGAAAAGCGAGGTCTGGATCCCCGGCAGCTACCCCTGCCCAAAAGTGGCGCAATTGTGGGGCCAAGGCTTGGGCCTGCTCCAGGGGCAAATGCAGCGGCGCAGAGGTTAAAAACTTAACCACCACCGGTTCGCTGCGCTGACCCATCCACTCCCGCGAGAACGCCTGCAAATCGGGCCAACCGGGCAGGGATCCCACCCGGTAGCTTTGGATATGGACGTGGATCCCGGTCTCGCGATCCAGTCGGATCTCGACAAGGCGGTAGGGATGGGGAAAACTGACCAAAGAGCCGGTGGTAATGTCGTAAACCCCCCCTCGCCGGGCGATGTGCTGAATGTGCAAATGTCCGGTGAACACCAGTTGCACCCCGTAAGCTTGCAGCAGCCGCCGCAATTGAGAGGCATTCTCCAGCATGTAGCGACGGCCCCAGGGGTGGAGGGACTGCCCACGCAGATGCTCGACCACGTTGTGGTGCACCATCAGCAGCACCAGCTCCTCTTCGGCTGCTGCCAATTCCTTTTCCAGCCAGGTCAGTTGTTCCGAAGTTAGACACCCCACCAACTGGCCCTGAGCATCAAAGTGGTTGGAATTGAGGCCGATCAAACGGATCCCTGGCTGCAACAGGCGGCTGTAATCCAAAGACCGCCCGTCCTCATAGCCAAAAGCTTGGTAGTAGCGGGGAAACTCTGGCAATGCCTCAAGCTGGGGCACATCGTGATTGCCGGGCACCACAAAAGCTGGGAAAGGTAAACGGGCCAGGCGCTCCGCCAACCAGGCGTGGTTTTCCGGTTCCCCATGCTGGGTCAGATCCCCCGGCAAAAGGAGAAAATCCAAAGGCAACTGCACCAGATGCTGCAAAACTTGTTCCAGAGCCGGGATGCTCACCTCCACCAAATGAAACCGGTTGGGGTGATCCCAAAGGGTGGAGGGAAGGGTGACGTGGGGATCGCTCACCACAGCAAAGCGAATCTGCACGGATTCCTCCCCTTGACAACACACCGGGGGATCAAGCACTTCTGTTATTCTGGCATCCATCACGGGATCCCTCTACTCAGCATGGGTGAGGCATATCGGCCTATACCAGGATCCCCATACCTTTGCTGGTCGTAGGGCCTACAACCCACTAGCGCGAACGGCACCCGCTAAGGCTCAGGGAGCGGGGCTAGGCGTCAACAACTGCTCCCCTTGCAACATGCGGGCGGCAGCGCTGAACAACTCTTCCTCCAAGTAGGGCTTGGTGAAGTAGGCAGTGGCTCCCAGCTCCCGGGCTGTCTGCCGGTGCCGTTCTGCCCCCCTTGAGGTAAGCATAGCTACCGGAATATGCTTGAGGTTGCTGTCTGCCCGTATGCGGGAGAGCAACTCCAGGCCGTCCATGCGCGGCATCTCGATGTCGCAGAAGATGAGATCGCAGCGCAAGCCACCGCGAAGCTTTTCCCAGGCGTCCTGTCCATCGCGGGCTTGCTCCACCCGGTAGCCCACCTTTTGGAAGGACATGGAGAGCAGCTCCCGCACCGCAATCGAGTCATCCACAATGAGCACCGTGGTTTGATGGGTTTCCTCGACACGTGGCTCCGCAGCGCGACGCTCTGCCCAGAGGCGGCTGAGATCGCGACGGCGGCCTTGGGCCATATCCACCAGTTCAAGGACATCAGCAATGGGCAGCACGCGACCATTGCCCAGCACCGTTGCCCCAGAAATGCCAGGTGGTTTGGGCACAGGCCCGCGCAATTGCTTGATCACGATTTCCTGCTCTTCCACAAAGCTGTCCACCTGCAGGGCAACATACTGGCCGGCACTTTGGAGGATGACGATGGGGATGATGCCCTCATCCTGGGCAACGCTGTAGACCTCGGAGCGGCTGCGGCTGTGGCTGCGGCTGTAGGACAACAGATTCGAGAGGGGTTGGAAGGGAAGGCGTTGATCCCGCCAGGGAATGGAGGGCCGCCCCTGCTCGTCCGGCTTCACCTCGTCGACAGGAACATCCAGCATTTCCTCCACACCGTCGAGAGGAAAGGCGATCAGAGCCTTGTCGCTGACACACACCATCGCCTTGGAAATGCTCAAGGTGAGCGGCAGGCGGATGGTGAAGGTGGTGCCCTTGCCGCGCACGGAATCCACTTGGATGCTGCCGCGCAGATCGGTGATGTTGCGGCGCACCACATCCAAGCCAACCCCCCGCCCGGCCAGGTCGTCCACCTCGCTGGCCTCGCGGCTGCTGAAGCCGGGGTGGAAGAGGACGTTGAACACTTCGTCCTCGTCGGCTTGCTCCGACAGCAGCCCCAGCCTTTGCGCCTTGGCCTTGATTTTCTCCACCGGGATGCCGGCGCCGTCGTCGGCGACAACGATGATCGTCTGGTTGCCCTGGTAGAAGGCTTTGACGGTGATCTTGCCCTCAGGGGGCTTGCCCAAGCGGCGCCGCTCCTCAGGGGGCTCGATCCCGTGTACCAAGGCGTTGTTTACCAGGTGGGTCATCGGGTCGGAAAGCTCTTCCAGGATGGCCTTGTCGATGAGGGTGTCGCGGCCTTCCACCACCAGGCTGACTTGCTTGCCCGTTTTGATGGAGAGATCGCGGACGGCGCGGGGCAGGCGGTCGGCAATTTGCGCGAAGGGCACCATGCGCGCCCGGTTCAGGCCTTCCTGCAGTTGGGTGGTGACCTGCCGGAATTGGCGGGTGATCTGCTCTGCCTCATCGACGGCAAACTCGATGTCCGAGGAAGACTCGCGTACCCGCACGATGAGCTCAATGATCTCCTGGGCCAGAGTGTGGAAGGTCGTAAACTGATCCATCTCCAGCTTGTCGAACTCTTGGCCGGAAGAATGCCCTCGCCTGCTGTGTCCGGCTCCCTCGCCATTGCGACCGAAGCCCACCGTTACCGTGCCGCCATAGGCTGAGCCGCTGCGGCTGGAGAACAAAGCCGACTCCAACAGGGAGCGGTCGTACTGATCCCGCATGCGCTGGCCCAGATCCCCTAGTTGTTGCACACGGCCCAGTAGGCCATCCAGAAACTGGCGCAGGCGAGTTTGGTTTTGCTCCATGCTGTTGCGAATGACCACCAACTCTCCCACCAAGTTGTTGATGGAGTCGAGGTGGCGCACCTCCACCCGCATCACAGGGTTGCTGAGGGCAGATCGCCGTGTAGCCGGTGCCGTGGGGGCGGCTGTTGCTGGGGCGGCAGCGACAGCGGACGGAGAAGGTGCCGGCGCTGCTGCAGAGGCCTGGGGGGCGACCTCGAGATTGACTAGGAGGGATTCCAGTTGGGCTGCGAAATCGTCGGCAACCTCGCCGCTCACGGCTGCAGGGGATCCCACAATGGGAGCGATGAACTCTTCCAGCTCAGGAGGCACCGCTGGTTCGGCGGCATCGAAAAGGGCGGCCAAATCGTCCAAACTTGGGGTAGGAGAGACTTCCGGCGCTTCTTCCTCCGAGAGCTGGGTCTCGCTGCCAAGAACAGTCGCGCTCGGGGCAGCCAAGAGCTCATCCTCTGTGAACAGGCTTTCCAGTTGGCTTGCCAGATCCTCTTCTGCCGGCTGGGAAGCTCCGCCTTGCTCTGCAGCAGCTACAAGTGGTTCTGGCTCAGGCAGAGTCACTCCCTCCAGATTGCTCCCTTGCAAAGCCTCTGCCTCGCCCAGGAAGGTGGCAAGATCTGAGGGGATCCCTTCCTGGGCGGCCTCCCTTTCTGCAAAGAACCGGCTCAGCTCATCCAAATCCACCTCGCCATCCATGGCCGAGAGGGATCCGCTGGCTTCTAAGCTCAGGGCTTCGGTTTCGGTCTCCTCGGCAAATAGAGCATTGAGGCGGTCGAAGGAAAACTCTGGCGAGGGGGCAGTGCCCGCCAAATCGGTAGGCTGTGTTTCCCCAGAGAGCTCTTCTTCCTGGGCCGGGAACACCTCCTCCAACCAAGCCCCCTCCTGGGCGTCTGATGCTGCTGCCGGAGTCTCGCCGGCGAAGAGATCGCCTAGGCCCAGCTCGGCCTCGAAGTCTGGGGTTGCCGCTGCCATTGGCTCGCCAGCAGCAGCAAATTCCTCCAACGTCGGCAAGGATTCCTCGGCAAAGAGGTCTTCCAGTCGCTCAACCGCAGCCGGGCCAGAATCCGCAACATCAAAAGAGGGCTCAAAAGCAACATCAAAAAATCCAGAAGGTTCGCTTTCTTCCGGCATCGACCAGGCTTGATCGGCTGCAGGGGTGGAGAAAAGGCTCTCCCAGCTATCTTCGGCAGCCTCATCCGCAGCAGAGTCGGCCAACTCTGGGGATCCCATCTCCCCAGAATCCCAGTCTGCCGGGGTGGAAAAATCCTCCAGCCGAATATCGGCGGGGAATTCAGCCCAGAGATCCCCATCCCCGATGACCTGCTGAAGGGGTGGGGACGGCTCAGCCGCCCAAAGATCCGCCACCGAATCCCCATCGGAAATGGCCCCAACGTCAGGGAGCTCGGGCATTTCCTGCAGGGGAACATTCTCTACGGAGAGTTCCTCGAGCTCAAACAACGCCTCCACTCCGGCACTTGCGGCTTCCTCTGGGGCAAAGTCAAACACCTCCTCTGCGATTTCTGCAGCAGCTTGGGCCGGCACTTCCTGTTGTGCAACCGTCCAGACGGCCTGGCTCGCTTCCTCAGCCCCTGTCAGCTCGGCAGGCTCTGCTGCCGCTTCACCCACCACTTCGGCAAACAGATCCGCCAGATCGGCCTCGACTCCCTCCTCCTCCAAGCTTGGGCTCGGTTCCGCAAAGGTCTGCAAGAAAGGCTCAGGAGAAGGGGGGATCAGCTCCGGCGGGAACTCCTCGATATCGGATAGCGCTTCTGCGTTGGCAAACAGCTCGTCAAAGGCCGAAGCGGCTTCTTCCTCCAGATCCAAGGGGGTGGCATGGAAGTCTTCCGCAACAGAGGCCAAGTTGGATCCCAGCCCATCCTCTTCTGGGTTTTCTGCCGGCACGGCGGCTGCTTCCCGGTCTTCCTCCCAGGCCGCTGCGGCCTCCGGCCAACTCAGATCTAGGCTCTCCTCTTGTGCAGGAGCGAGCAGGTTCTCTGAATCCAAAGCCGTGTCCATTTCCCAGAGGGATGCCGGCTGTTCCACCACTTGATCCCAGCTCGCTTCTGCGCTCTCCTGCTCCTGCAAGGATGTCTCGGCTTCTGGCATGGGCTCAGCTTCCCAGCTCCGATGGGGGGCAGCACTTGCTTCGGCAGGGATCCAAGCAGCCGCAGCCCAATCCTCTGGGGCATCTTCAGGTTGGGTAAACAGCGGCTCTGCCTCAGACTCCCCAGCAAGGCCAAGCTCGAAGAGCTTCGAGACCTCTGGCTCTTCGGGGGCTGCCGGCACAGGGCGGAAGGCCAGCAACTCTGCCGAGGGCTGGATGGTGTTTGCCGCTCCGCTGGCCAGAGCTTGGTGAGCTTGCTTCAGATCTCGCAGCACCGGCAGGGCCAGTTGTCGCAAGTTCTGGCCGGGATCCGCCAAAATCTCGACGATCAAGCGGGCTAAGTCTGTCCAGCCTCCCAGATCCAGAGCTGAGGACTGTCCCAAATCCTGCAAAGATTGCGCCAAAGCTTGCAGGGCCGGTCGGGTAGCTGGGTCGTCGGGACGTTTGAACAACTCCAGCATCTGGCGCAACAGAGCTGGGATCTGCTGATGCACCAGCACCTCCCAAGGATCCGGTGGGGCAGGGGGGGCGGCAGGGCGAGCCAGTTGTTGCAGTTCTGGAGAAGGGGCAACTTGTTCCGGCTGGCCGGCCAAAATGAGCTGCTGTCCCTGCTTCAAATCCCGCAGGGCGACCAAAGCCAACGTTCGCAGATCGGCGTCGGGGTTGCCCAGGGCTTGCCCGAAAGTTTCTGTCAACTGCTGCCAGCCCGCCAGATGATGAACTTGTCCGATCTCTTTGAGGACGGCGTTGGCCGCCACTAGCTGATCGCGAACGCCTGGCTGCTCCCCTCGCTTGAACAGCTCCAGCATCTGGCGCAACTGCTGCGGCACCACCTCTGCCATGTCCTGCTGCAGGGTACGGGCTGCCGGTGGCGAGACGGGAGCTGAGACAGGGCCCTCGCCCAGAAGATTTTGAATGTGCCTTTCGGTCTCTTGAAAAACCGGCTCCAATTCCGCCAGCGTGGTGTTGCCAACTTCTTCGGTGAGGCCGCGGGGGCTCTGTAGCTCCTCCAACAACATCGCAAGCCCATCAAAGGCCTGCAAGAGCAAAGTTTCCAGGTGCTGATCGACAGGCACTCCGCCGGGACGAGAGCGAAAGATGTTGAAAAAATCCTCCATGCGGTGGGCCGTCCGTTGGATGCTGGTGAGGCCCAGCATGGCGGCTCCCCCCTTGATGGAGTGAGCAGCCCGGAACAGCTCGTTGATCAGCTCAGGATCGCTCATGCTGTCGCGCAGGCTGAGGAGCCCTTGCTCGATCGTTGCCAAGTGGTCGCGGGCTTCTTCAATGAAATAACTGAGGATCCGCTTCTGTGCTTCTTCGTTCATGGCAGGAGGCCCTTCCTACAGCCCACAAGTATGCATCAGTGATAACAGACCGACCAGGCTGAGCAAAGCGTTTGGCCAATGTTGCAAAGGGGGATCCCAGTGCCGTGGAAGAGCGGGGACTTCTCGTCCCTGGGATCCTTAGTCCCTAGAATGCCCTCAAAAAAGCAGATTTGCTCATTCATCCCCCACCCGGAAGCGACCGACGGAAGCCTGCAGCTCACGGGCAATGCTCACCAACTGTTGCAGCGAAGTCGCCACCTTCTGCGCCTCCTTGGAAGTCTCGTTGGCGGTCAACTCCACCGATTGCATCAACTGCGCCACCGAGCGAGAGGTTTCCGTCTGTTGCACAGTGGCCTGAGAAATCGCCCGCACCAATTCGTCGATGCGGCGACTGACCTCGATGATTTCGTCCAGGCTGTTCTTGGCCTGCTCGGCCCGCCGTGTCCCCTCGATCACCAGTTGGGTGCCCTCTTCCATGGCCGTCATCACGTTGCCGGTTTCCGATTGGATCTGCAACACAATCTGCTCGATTTCCTTCGAGGCCTTGGCGGCTCGGTCGGCCAGTTGTCGCACCTCATCGGCCACGATGGCAAAGCCCCGTCCCGATTCCCCGGCTCGGGCGGCCTCAATACTGGCGTTCAAGGCGAGCAGGTTGGTGCGCGAGGCAATTTGTGAAATCAAGGCCACGATCTTGGAGATTTCCTGCGAGGACTCCGCCAAGCGCTTCACCTTGCGGGTGGTTTCCGCCACCGTTTCCCGGATCTCCAGGATGCCGCTGACCGTCCGATCCACCGCTTCTCCACCGCGAGAGGCTGCTTCTGTGGCTTGGGCGGTCACGTTGGCCGCCTCGCGGGCGTTGCTGGCCACCTCTTGAATGGACTCCGTCATCTCCTGAATGGAGTTGAGGGAGTTGGAAATCTCCTCCGCCTGGCGCAAGGCATCGGCGGAGAGGCTGCGGGCAAAGTCCTCATTCTGCAAGGCGGCATCGTTCACGGCGGCGGCGGCCCGCTTCACCTGGCTGACAATGTCTCGCAGACTGCGAATGGTCAGGTTGAAGGAGTCGGCCACCGCCCCCAGCACATCGGCAGTCACCTCTGCCCGCACGGTTAGATCCCCACGGGCAGCCCCTTCCACGTCGTCCAACAGGCGAATCACCTGGCGCTGGAGGTCTTCCTTAGCTTGCCCCTGCTCGGCAGCCCGCTGGTTCAGTTCTGTGAAGGTGGCCTCAATGGCAGCCGCCATCTGGTTGAAGCTGTCGGCCAAGCGCCCCAGCTCATCAGGGGCATTGACTGTGGCTCGTACTGAGTAATTCCCCTGGGCCAAGGCGGCAAAGTGGCCAGCCAGCTCTTGGGCGGCGGAGCGAAGGTGTTTGGCACTACTGGCCCCAAGTACAACCCCGGCTACCGTGCCGACCACCCCACCTCCGATGACGCCGGCCATCAAGCGAGCTCCCCCATTGGCCGGGATCCCCAGGCCAATCGCCAGCCCGGCAGCCAAACTCACCGCTCCTTGGATCAGCGCCGTGGCCAATTGCCGATCGGCAAGCGGGCGGTTGGCGAGCCCGGCAGATGTTCTTGTCCCTGCTTCGCCTGCACCAGGAAGGGGAATCGAGGCAGTGGGCAGGCCTTGAGGCTGCAAAACTTGGGCTGCTCCGCCGGCCATCTCTGCCGCCATCCCGGCCATCCCCTCGGTCGCCCCCTCATCTGGGTAGAAGACCGGCTCGCCGCCCTCCATGCCGGCCAGTTCGCGATCCAGGCTGTCCAGCTCGTCAAGATCGAAAAGGGCAGAGCCGGGACTGGCTGTGTCTTCATCGGGGGCAGGGATCGGCTCGCTCATGGGCGCGGCCAATTCCGTCGGCAGGCCCTCATCCAGGGATCCCCCTCCCTCCTCCTCAAAGCCGGGTAGGGACAAGCCCATCTCTTCGGGAAAATCTGCATCGCCGGCCAACTGCGTAATGGAGTCGGAGTCGCCTTCCAGGGCTTGCAAGTGCTCTCGGTCGAACTCGTTCAGGAAGGCAAAGTCATCCTCGACCACCGGATCGGTGTGAGGCCTGCTCTCTTGCGCACTTACCCGCCCCGAAATGGCCGGCGGCGTCACCCGCGGATGGGTTGGCAGCTGGTAAGATGGGAACAACGGCTCGGCCTCCGGCATCTGCAGCCCGGTCTCAAAGGGATCCTCGAATCCGCCTTCCTCAGCCAAAACATCCCCAGCGGCGGCAAAGGGGTCGCCTGCCATTGAGAAGGGATCCACTTCCTCTTCCCTGCTCTCCTCAAACTGCAGGAAGGGATCGGCGGCGGGGGACTCATCCGCCAACCCCTCTTGCGAGCGAAGCTCGTCCACTGCTTCTGAGGAGTCGGGCATGTCCGCCAGCTCCGGTGCCATTTGCAGCAGCTCCTCCAGCCCCTTGCGGGCCGACTCCAGCTCGTCGGGATCACTGGCCGTCTGTAGGATGGTGCTGTAGGTGTGGCGAGCTTCCAGCAACAGCCCGGCTTGCCTTTGGGCCGAAGCCAGCAGCAACTTGACGGCGGTATCCTGTGGCTGAGCAGCGGCCACTTGGTTCAACAACCGTACTGCCTGAACGTAGTCTCCCTGCCAAAAGGCGACCATTGCCTCGGTGAAGTCTCTCTGAGTGTTCGCGCTCGAAACCATGGATCCTCCCTTCCCTGCTTGGTTAGCTCTGTTCACGCTTCAACGCAGATGCCAACGGAACGCCCCCCAACACCAACACCTTCATCTCAGATACTATGTATGTAGGCTATTTCTCCCTCTGCCCATAGCGAGTACAAGAACACGTTTTTGCCGCCATCTCCCGATATAGCTGTCAAGGCAACCCCACCTTCACCAGGCTTGGCGCGCACTTTGGACAAGACTGGCTTTCCCCATTGTGAAGGAAGCCAGCCTGGCTCTTTGATAGGAACTATACACTCTCTTTTTGCCAAGTTCACAGAGGACTGCCTGTTAACTCCAACGATTGGATCTGAGGATGGCCGACTGATCCAGCAATGGCAGGCGGGATCCCGTCTCGGGCACCACCCATTCCCCTCGCAAGAAGGGAGCCATCGACTCAGGAGCCACGAGAACAGGCCGCACCGATTCCGTCTTCAGCCACTCCATGCCCACAATTGAATCCACGGCCAGGCCCATCAGCAAATCCTGTTGATCCATCACGGCCACCACAGGGAGCTCGGCGCGGTCGAGGTTGAGGGGCGGGCTGATCCCCAAAAATTGCCCCAGATCCGCAACCCAAATGATTTCGCCCCGCAAGTTTAGAGTGCCCAGCAGAACTGGCGCGACATTCGGCATGGGGGTAATTTTCTCGGGGCCGATGCTCATCACCTCCACAACCGATACTGCCGGCAGCGCAAATTCTTCTCCGGTGGCGACCTTGAATTTCAGGAATAGCTCACCTTCGGGAGCCTCCATTTCCTGCAATTCTTGGGTCTCATCCCCCATCAACAGATCCAGATCCCCCAGCATGATGCTCCCCCGTATCGATGGTCTTGTGGAGGGGTGGCCGCCCCTCCCTTGCCCAGGGCCTAGAGCCCTTCTGGGCTCTGCCAGCAGGCATAGAAGCGGGATGGGCGGTTCCTAGCCTCTCAGTAATTGCTTAATCGTACCCACCAGTTCCTGCGGCTGGAAAGGCTTGGCAATGTAGGCATCTGCTCCCTGGCGGATCCCCCAGTAGCGGTCGAATTCTTCGCCCTTGGAGGAACACATGACGATCGGGGTTTTTTGGGTGAGCGGATCGGCCTTGAGGAGACGGCACACCTCGTAGCCATTCATCCGCGGCATCACGATGTCGAGCACAATCAGATCGGGCTTGCTTTGCTTCACCGCCTCTACGGCTTCCACCCCATCTCCCACCGTCATCACCTCAAAGCCATTCTCCTGCAGCAACTTGCCGATCATCTCTCGCTGCGATTGACTGTCTTCCACCACCAAAACGCGACTCATTTTTGGCCGGTCTCCTTGATCTCCCGCAACTGCTGTTTGATGGTAGCCAGTAGCTCTTGAGGCTTGAAGGGCTTGGTTACATAGGCATCCGCTCGATTGCGCTTGGCCCACTCGATATCAAAGGCTTGATCTTTGGTGGAACACACGACGATGCGGATGTGCTTGGTGCTTTCATCTCCCTTCACTTCCCGGCACACTTCGTAGCCGTTCATGCGGGGCATGACGATGTCCAGCACCACCACGTCAGGCTTCTGCTGACGAATGATGTCCATCGCCTCCACACCGTCCATGGCTGTGGAGACTTCCAACCCGCTCTCGGAGAGCAAACTGGAAATGGTCTCCAGATAGGTACGGTTGTCATCCACCACCAGCACTTTGCTCATGGTCATCTCGCTCCTGTTGTGTTTCGCGGGTCTGGTTGACCCTAGGGGCCACCTCAACCGAGATTTTGTCTTTCGACGCTTTTGGCCACATCTGGCCTTGTGGCCGTGGCTAACCCTATTGTTTCGGCGTGGTTACTCCTCTGTCCAGTATTCCGCCTGCTCAGCCTTGTTCTCGATTTGGATTGATTGGGACTTGGCTACCCCGTGCCTATTCGCCGCCGCCCCGCTTGGGAGGTGGGCCCACATAAGATTCGACGACGGTCAACAACTCCTTCTCGGAGAAGGGCTTGCTGAGAAACTCGTTGGCCCCGGCCATGCGCGCCTTGATCCGGTCGGTGAAGCCGTCCTTGCCGGTGAGCATGATCATGGGGGTTTCGCGGAACTGGCTGGATTTGCGCAACATGGCGCACAGCTCGTACCCATCCAGCTTGGGCATGGCCACATCGCAGAGGATCATGTCGGGATTGAGGAGAAACACCTGTCCTAGGGCTTTGAGGGGGTTGCCGATGGTGGTGACCTGGTAGCCCTCGTTTTGCAGGATGAACTCCACGGTTTTTTGGATGGCCATGGAGTCGTCGATACAAAGGATGTGGCTGGGCTTGTCGCCGGCTTTGAGGGGACGGCTGTGCTGGGGCTCGGCAATCAGGACGGGCTCGGAGAGGTGAATCGCCCCTTGGCGAACATAGGGATAGATGGCCTTGGCCACTGCCAGGGTATCTCGGCCCAGGTAGCGACCCATCTGGCGAATGCTGGTTTTGCCGTCGGACCACTCGCTCAGGGCTTTGAAGACGGGGGCGGGCAGGGTTTGCTGGAGGGGGAGGGGGTTGACGATGGTGGGGGCTTGGTTGGGAGCCTGGATATAGGGATGTAGCTTTTTCCACTCCTGCACCTGGGTGACCATCTCAGTAAGCAGGGGAGTGACG
>NZ_JANSJI010000254.1:0-887 GCF_047462475.1 Synechococcus sp. H55.11 | reverse complement strand
GCCCAGGGCAGCCAACGCCGCAGTTGCCGCCGCCAAGATGGGATCCCGTTCATCCCCTTTCTCCCCTCCAGCAATCACACCCAGAATACCGAACTTTACCGTAGCCACTTCTACGCAAAGGTGATCCCTGCTCTGCTCTAGGGCCACCCGTGCGGGAACGGTTTTTGACCCTAGGATCGGGACGAACGTTTTGAGTTATTAACTTTTGTTATGAACCGCAAAGCCCTCACCCTTGGACTGACGGCGGCTGCCTGCTTGGCCTTGGTCGGTTGTGGCAGTTCCAGCAACGATACAGCCATTGCCCTGCCGACGCCCACTCCGACTCTCTCTCCCAGCCCTACGCCACTGCCGAATATCGTCGCCGTTGCCGCTGCTAACCCTAACTTCAGTACCTTGGTGACGGCCCTGCAGGCAGCGGGCTTGGTGGGGACTTTACAGCAAGAAGGCCCCTTCACGGTCTTTGCTCCCACCAATGCTGCCTTTGCCGCTTTGCCCCCTGGCACGGTGGAAGCCTTGCTGCGGCCTGAGAACCGGGCAGAGCTGGTGCGCATTCTCACCTACCACGTGGTTCCCGGCTTGGCCCCCTCCAGCGCCCTCAGGTCCGGCCAGCAGGTCACGACTTTGCAGGGATCCCCTGTCACTGTCACCCTTCTTGAGGGCGGACGGATTCGCATCAACAACGCCAACGTGATCACCGCGGATATTCAAGCTGCCAACGGCATCATCCACGTCATCGACACCGTCTTGATCCCACCTCGCTAAGGCTTCAGGCATCAATGAACTACCCCACCACGCAGGCGGGTGGGGTTTCCCCATCCGCTTGACAGCAGAGCTTTTGTCTCTTCCTCTGCCCCAGTTGCTTCATCGTTCGCGGCAGCGGGACGGAG
>NZ_JANSJI010000253.1:0-889 GCF_047462475.1 Synechococcus sp. H55.11 | reverse complement strand
GGCTTTTCCGGGGGTAGGGTTGATCCCTACCTTTTCCCCGCAAGGGGACGGAAACAACTTCGTCCACGACGAAATTATCTTGGTCGCCCCGTTGATCCCTACCTTTTCCCCGCAAGGGGACGGAAACGCTAAGCAATAAAGCTGTCTACTGACGTCCGAGAGGAGGTTGATCCCTACCTTTTCCCCGCAAGGGGACGGAAACCTGGCAGCAGCAGCTCAGCCTTCTCAGTGTACTGCATACAGTTGATCCCTACCTTTTCCCCGCAAGGGGACGGAAACCAACCAGCCGCCCCTGGGACTGCCACAGCCTCACCTGCTCGTTGATCCCTACCTTTTCCCCGCAAGGGGACGGAAACCTACGTGGATGGACGCCTGGAGTCGGTCAAGTACCCGACCGTTGATCCCTACCTTTTCCCCGCAAGGGGACGGAAACTACGCCCCTAACCATCTCACGGCCTTGATTCCTCGTTGATCCCTACCTTTTCCCCGCAAGGGGACGGAAACTTGGCGCAGCTCCCAAACGACCGGCTCGAACCAGTCCGGTTGATCCCTACCTTTTCCCCGCAAGGGGACGGAAACCGTAGAATAGGGTTGGCTATTCACTTCCTGCATAGAAGGCTGTTGATCCCTACCTTTTCCCCGCAAGGGGACGGAAACCCTTCCCCCTTCGCGGGGGAAGGCAGTCGGAGCCAAGGGGGTGGTGTTGATCCCTACCTTTTCCCCGCAAGGGGACGGAAACAGATCTCAAGAAGGTACCGAAGCTCCGCAATTTTGTTGCTCTGTTGATCCCTACCTTTTCCCCGCAAGGGGACGGAAACAAATTCCGATGGATGAACATCCTCATACTCTCTCCTCCCAAGTTGATCCCTACCTTTTCCCCGCAAGGGGA
>NZ_JANSJI010000252.1:0-16792 GCF_047462475.1 Synechococcus sp. H55.11 | reverse complement strand
CGCCGTCGAGGCCATTGCCCAGCCGCGGGGGGCCCGTGTTCTCCCGGTGGAGGTATCTGACTACGCCCGCGAAATTGCCCTGATTCGCCAATTGCCTCCCCACGCCTGTCTAGGGCTGGTGAGCATCAGCACCGCCCTCCTGGAAGTTGCCGAGGTGATTGTCCACAGCCTGCGGGGAGACCTGCTGGTGCTGACGGCGGTGATTTCCGATGTCGAGCGGGTGGGATCCCTGATCCGCCGCGCCCACACCCTCATCTGCGACGAGGCCAGCTACCCCACCCTGCGCGCCCTAGTGCGCCAAGCCCGACCCGACCTGATCCGCACGCCCCACCTGGTCTGCGCCACCCCCCACATCGGAGAAGCAGCCATGGCCGAGCTGCGACGGGAATTGGGCGGGATCCCATGAGCAGCAAGGGCGAGAAAACTCCTTAAGTCTTGTTGCAGGCAGGCTATTTCGCGGATGACGGGCTGTGCAATGGTGTGCTTAAGTGGAAATACGGTAAAAGCCACCCTAATCTGATCCATCGCTAGTCAGTCTTTACACGTATGGTGATCCTCGACTACGCCGCCGCCGATCGCGACCATGTGGCGGTGACACGGGAAGGTTTCTGGGAAGCCATCCGCTTCCAGGGCCATTTTTACGTCTTTAACCGCAGCTTTTCTCGGCTGCAGGACGCCATCGACAGTTGCCGCTACGACATGGATCGCGGCTCCCTGATCAGCATTGTGGTGGTGCGATCCCAGAGCTACGAGGTGTGGTCGCAGGTGGGATCCGACATTCCCGTCTTGCCAAAGCCCCTCTTGAGCCCCACGGCCAGGGACTCTGTCTTGCCAGCGCGCCTGGCTCCATCTTTGCCCAAACGTCCTTCCTGGTCGTTCTGGCCTTGGGGATGCAAGGCTTATGGGGTCGAGGACGAACCGGCTGCACCGCGGCCCCTGTTCCACCACACCGCCCGGCCCTACAACGCTCTACAGGCTTAAGCCGGAATGGGTCGCGTTTTCTAGAGAACAGGATGGCTGCACGTGCAAATTGAGATCCGGCTCTTCCACCAGCAAGGGCACCCGCTCGGCCACTTCCAGGCCAAATCCTTTCAAGCCGCTGATGTGGCGAGAGGTGTTGCTGATCAAGCGCATTTGGCGCACCCCCACATCGCGTAGGATCTGGGCGCCAATGCCGTAATCCCGCAGATCCATCGCTGCCGGCGGCGTGGTTTCAGCTAGCCCCAGATCCTGCAGGGCATAGGACTGAATTTGCTGGATGAGGCTAAGCTCCTGCTCTTGCCGGCGCAGGTACACCAGCACCCCCTTGCCCTGGTGGTCGATCATCTTCAGGGCGGCGGTCAATTGGCGGCGGCAGTCGCAGCGCAGGGATCCCAGCGCATCCCCCAGGGGGCATTCCACATGCACGCGCACCAGGACGGGCTCGGCGGCAAATTGGGTCGGATCCCCCTTCACCAGCGCCAGGTGCTCCACCTGGTTGAGGCTGTCGCGGTAGCCGTAGACCTGAAACCGGCCAAACTCCGTCGGCAAGGTGGCAGTAGCCCCCCGATGCACCAGCCGTTCGGTGCGCAAGCGGTACTCGATCAGATGGGCGATGGTGATGATCTTCAAATTATGCTGGTGGGCGAACTCGACCAACTGGGGCAGGCGGGCCATCGAGCCATCCGGGTTTTGGATCTCGCAGATCACCCCTGCCGGGTACAGCCCGGCCAGCAGCGCCAGATCCACCGCCGCTTCTGTGTGGCCGGCCCGTTTGAGCACCCCGCCTTCCCGCGCCCGCAGCGGAAAGACATGCCCAGGGCGACGCAGATCTTCCGGTCGCGTATGGGGGTGGATGGCCGCCTGGATGGTGCGGGAGCGATCGGCGGCGGAAATGCCCGTCGAAACCCCTAACTCTGGCCCGGCGTCGATGCTGACGGTAAAGGCAGTCTGGTTGCTGTCGGTGTTTTGCCCCACCATCAGCGGGATCTTCAGCTCGTCCAGACGGGATCCCTGCATGGCTAGACAAATGAGGCCGCGCCCGTGGGTGGCCATGAAGTTGATCACCTCTGGCGTGGCAAACTGGGCAGCACAGATCAGATCCCCTTCGTTTTCCCGATTTTCGTCATCGACCACGATGACCATGCGGCCACACTTGAGGTCTTCCAGGGCTTCGGGGATGGAGTGAAAGATGGTTTCTGTCTCTGCCGGCAAAGTGGCACTCATGGAAAAAGGGACGCAAAAGGGAGATATTGGGCACAGCCGGCTCTGGGCAGCGGAGCCATCATATCCTGGACCAGGGATCCGGAAGTTGTCTCAGTACTTGGGAATCGAGGGATCGTAAGCCTCAGCCCAGGCGAGGATGCCACCGCGTAGATTTTTCCCCGCGATCCCAGCAGTTTGTAGGATCTTCAAGGCCTTAGCCGAGCGCACTCCACTCTTGCAGTGGACGATCAGCTCCGAGCCATTGAGCAGCTTGCGCACCTGCTCCACCCCATCGCCATTTTCGATTTGCGGCAACGGGATCAGGTGGGCGCCAGGGATCCGACCGATCTCCCACTCGTTGGGGTTGCGCACGTCGATCAACACAAAATCTTTGCCGGCATCCATCCGCGCCTTCAGCTCGGCCACACTGATCTCCGGGATCTCCGCTTGGCTGGCTTGCGCTTGCGGGATCCCGCAGAACTGCTCGTAGTCGATAAGTTGAGTGATGGGCGGGGTGGCAGGGTTCTTGCGCAGCTTTAGCTCGCGGAAGCTCATTTTTAGAGCATCGTAGAGCAGCAGCCGCCCGCTCAGGGTCGTGCCGATGCCCAACAGGATCTTCACAGTCTCCGTAGCTTGAATGAGGCCGATGATGCCGGGCAGGATCCCCAGCACTCCCCCCTCAGCACAGGAAGGCACCAATCCTGGCGGGGGTGGCTCGGGGTAGAGGTCGCGGTAGTTGGGCCCATCCTCGTAGTTGAAGACCGTCGCCTGCCCTTCAAAGCGGAAGATCGAGCCGTAGACATTGGGCTTGCCCGTCAGCACACAGGCATCGTTGACCAGGTAGCGGGTGGGGAAATTATCGGTACCGTCCACGATCACGTCGTAGTTGGCAAACAGCTCCAGGGCGTTGTGGGCCTTCAGAGCGGTGTTGTAAACGTCCACCTGGCAATAGGGGTTGATCTCCAGGATGCGGTTCTTGGCCGATTCCACCTTGGGCTTGCCCACCCAGGAAGTGCCGTGGATCACCTGCCGCTGCAGGTTCGACACGTCCACCACATCGAAATCGACGATGCCGATCCGCCCCACGCCGGCTGCCGCCAAGTACAGCAACAGGGGTGAGCCGAGGCCGCCTGTGCCGATGCAGAGCACCTTGCCCGCTTTCAGCCGCTTTTGTCCTTCCAGGCCCACCTCCGGCAGGATCAAATGGCGAGAAAACCGCTCCATCTCCTCGCGGGAGAGGCTGACTTGGCTGGTGTCCAGGTTCAGCATGGTCAAAGCCCTCCGGCAATAGCAGGAACAATGCTGATGACGGCTTGTTCTCCCACGGGGGTGTTGTCGCCTTGGGTCAAAGTGCGCACGTCCTCGTCATTGAGGTAAACGTTGACGAAATTGCGCAGCTTGCCGTCCTCGGTGTAGAGGTGGCGCTTCAGTTCGCCGTAGCGGGCGATGAGGTTGCGCATCACTTCGCCGACGTTGCTGCCCTCGATCTCAACAGCTTCCAGGTTGTCGGTGTAGGGGCGCAGGGGGGCGGGGATTAAGATTTTGGTTGCCATGGGAGTTCAGGGAAGGATTCTAGCGATCTCTGGTTCATTTTTGAGGTTCCGAGCCGATCTGGCGAACCTACCTGCTTGCAGTTATGTCACCTCTCCAGTTCAGACTACCGCTTTTCCGGCACCACTCACTCTCTCCACACCGGCTTGTCCAACCGGGATCGCAACGGAACTCAGCCCCAGATCTCACCTCAAGCTAGAAGATCAGGGCCACCGACGCCCGGCCCTAGCCGGCCAAAACTGGCAGCGCGGCAAGGGCCGCATCTTCCAAAATTTGCATCGGCTCCCGCTGGGGTTGCTCCTGCTCATCCAAAACCCAACTGACCACCTCTTCTGCTTTGCCCTCGCGCACACTGACGATCACACAGGAAAAGCCCCAAGGAAAGGCGTGCTGCCGATCGAACTCCGAGGGAATAGCCGCATGGTTGGGGTGAGAGTGATAGGTGCCCAGGATCCCCAACCCTCTGCGCACAGCATGGTCGTTGGCCCGCTTGAAAACTGCCGGCTCGATCAAGAAGCGGCGGCGGCTGGATTCTCCGTCTGCTAAGGGGTTTTCAGCTTGATCCCAGGTGTTGGCCGCCGGCCACAGCTCGTGGACGATCTTGTCCGATCCTTTGAGCTCGCCAATTAAAATGCCGCAGCCCTCGTAGGGAAAGGCCTGCTCGCCCTGCTGGCGGATGGCGCGAAGGTGCTCTGCCGAGAGGTGAAGGGCCATGAATCTCGCTTTTGTCGATGGAGTTACCGTTCTTTTATTGTGGCACAAATTGGCCGGGGATCCCTCAACTTGGCTACAGCGGGGTCCTCGACTCGACGCAGCTTGGGGGAGCGCGGCCCGATGGTGCCGACGCCAGCGGTCGGATCCCTCTAATGGAGCGACTCTAGAGTTGGAGCGGGTTTTGGAGCCGCGGCATAGTGGGGGCAGCCCTGGCACGGCCCCCGTGGATTGACGGCGCAGCGCAACCAAGCCGAGTGGGCGCTGAAAACACAGGTGGGATCCCCCAGAGGGGGGCCCAACTCCCCAGCTCGTTGACGGCGCAGCAGCACCACTTGTCGTCGCCAGTCCTGCAAAAATCGGCTGTAGGCGCGTTCTCGCCAGCGACGCTTGGCCGCATTTTCGAGGATATGGGCGGTGAGGTTATCCAACATGAAACGGTCACCCAGAGCAGAGGCCAACAAGCTGGGAATTGTGTTGGAGCGGCTCAGAACCTCAGGATGGCACACCCTGGCGAGGAAAACCCAAACATTGCCAATTCTCGTTGAGATAAGTTTAAATTTGTAGCGTTCCTTCCGAGGGCGCTGGCTGCTGGTGGCGGGCCTGGGCCTGTTGTAGGGCTTCCCGTACTACGGCAAAGCCCGTTCCTCCGGCGCTGCGCCGCGCCGCCACCACCTGGCGGGGATCGATGGCCGCCGCAATGTCCTCCTCAAAAGCCGGGTGGAAAGTTTTCCAGCGCTCCAAGGGCAGATCCTTTAGCAGGATCCCCTCTGCCAAACAAATGCGCACGATCTGGCCCACCAGGTCATGGGCAGCGCGAAAGGGGATCCCTTTGCGCACCAAGTAGTCGGCCACATCGGTGGCGTTGGAGAAATCCTCCTGCACAGCAGCGGCCATGCGCTCAGGCTGAAATTGGATCCCTTCCCGCAGCAGGATGGTCATCGCCTCCAGGCAGGCTTTTAAGGTCTCGACCGTATCGAATAGCCCCTCTTTGTCTTCTTGGAGATCTTTGTTGTAGGCCAGCGGCAGCCCCTTCAAGGTGACCAGCAAAGCTTGGAGATGGCCAAACACCCGCCCCGCCTTGCCGCGCACCAATTCCGGCACATCGGGGTTTTTCTTCTGGGGCATGAGGCTGGAGCCGGTGGCACAGGCATCGGTGAGGACGACAAAGCCGAACTCCTGCGAGGCCCAGAGGACAAGCTCTTCCGAGAGGCGACTGAGGTGAACCAAAATCAAGCTGGCGGCGGTGTGAAACTCCACCAGGTAGTCGCGGTCGCTGACGGCATCCAAGCTGTTGGCGCTGATGCGCTCAAATCCCAGCAGATGGGCAGTGAGCTGCCGATCGATGGGCAGGGAAGTGCCGGCCAAGGCCCCGGAGCCGAGGGGACAGACATTCACCTCTTCCCGCACCCGCCCCAGCCGTTGCCAGTCTCGCCAGAGCATTTCTTCATAGGCCAAAAGGTGGTGGGCCAGGCTGATCGGCTGAGCCCGTTGCAGATGGGTGTAGCCGGGCAGGATCGTCTCCAGATGCTGCTCGGCCAAGTCCAGCAAGACTCCCCGCAGCTCCCAGAGGGCCTGCCGCAGGTGATCGATGTGATCCCGCAGATAGAGGCGCAGATCGGTAGCCACTTGGTCGTTGCGGGAGCGCCCCGTGTGCAGTTTTTTGCCCACCTCCCCCACCAAGGCCACCAAACGGCGCTCGACGGCATAGTGGACATCCTCGGCCTCTGGATCGGGACGGAAGGTGCCGGCAGCCGCTTCCTGTTGGATCTGCTCCAGCCCCTGCCGGATCTGGTCGGCCTCTGGCCGGGTCAGAATGCCGCAAGCGGCCAACATCTGCACATGAGCCAGGGATCCGGCCACATCGTAGGGCAAAAGGCGGATGTCGAAGCCGATGCTGGCGTTGAAGCGGGCGATGGCAGGATGCAGGGATCCCTCAAAGCGCTGGCTCCAGGGGCGTGGGGTAACCGTCGCTGTCGGCTCAGAACTGGGAGAATGGGGAGAAGGATTGACCACCGCTGCAGTTGTGGAAAAAATACAAAAATCAAGAACAGACGGCTAAAACCCCGCCGCCTCAGGCCAACTGGATCCGGCCAGAGCAACTAGTGGGAGCTGGTGATGCTCTTGAGCATATAGCCCACCACGATCCCTATCAAAAGCGCCCAAATTTGGCCCGACTCCACAAAGCCATTCCAACCCTTGCGGATATCGCCCAGTACATCCTGCCGGAACACCTGCCCGACCATCATTTTTGTCTGGAAAGCAGCAGGAGCCGGCAAGTAAACCGAAGTGGTTTCAGACCCAGAGGAAGAGAAGTTCATGGCTATGCCTAAGGTGTAGATAACCGGGAAGCAGGGGAGCCAGCCCTGTACTAGCTAGAGCGTACCCTGAGTTCGAACTTTTTTAGCTATTTTGGCTCAGAGTCGGGCAACACCTTCAACACCACCAGTGTGGTATCGTCCACAGGCTCAGGCCGCAGGGAAATCTCATCTTGCAATAGCAGCTCTGGATCGTCCGGCGGCAACAGGGTCAGAGGAGGGGATCCCTGGCGACCTCGGAAAGCATCCATCTGCTCAAACAAGCTCTCCAAGATGTCTTCGGGGGAGTCGTAGCGACAGGCAGCATGCTGGATGGCATCCATGAGCCCAGAGGTTTCCAAGCGCTCCCCGCGGCTGTTGGCAGCCTCGGTGTAGCCGTCGGTGTAGTACACCACCACATCTCCGGGTTGCAGTTGCACGCAGCTTTCCGAGTAGTGGCTGTTTTCCTCCAAGCCGATCAGCGCCCCTTCTGTGTCCAGGGGTTGAATCTCGCGGGTGCGGGCCTGCCACCACAGGGTAGGGTTGTGGGCCGCGTTGCTAAAGCAAAGGCGATGGGAGTGGGGATCGTACTCTGAATAAAACAGGCTGATGAAGCGATTGGAGTGCTCCAGGTCGCTGTACATGGCCCGGTTCAGATGTTGCAGAACGCGGGCTGGGGAATGACGGTTGAGAGCTTCTGCCCGCACCATGGCTCGGGTCATGCTCATCAACAGGCCGGCGGGCACCCCTTTGCCCATCACATCCCCAATGACGATGGCCAGCTTTTCAGATGAGGGTGGAGAGGCAGCCGGATCTGATTTTTCTGGAATCTTGATGAAATCGTAGTAGTCGCCTCCCACTTTGCTGGCCACACGGCAACGAGCTGCCAGGCGAATGCCTTTGACTTGCGGGTACTCCTGCGGTAGCAATTGAGCCTGGATGTAAGAGCCGATCTCCATTTCTTTTTCTAGGGCCACTTTGCGGCGCAAGGCTGCCGTCAAGCGGTCGTTTTCGATGGCCACGCCTGCCTGATCGGCGACCAGGCGCAACAGTTGTTGGCGGCGTTCATCCCAGTGGTAGCCGGGCTGACGGCTGAAGACGTACAAGCGACCCTGGACAGAGTTGCGGATCAACAAGGGCGTGCCGAAGAGGCGCACATCCGGCCCTAAGCTCTGGCGAAACCGCTCGTCCAACAGGTGTTCGAGGGCAGGGATTTTGACGGACAGGGATCCCTCCGTCTTGAGCATGGGCTCCTGAGCCGAGAGGGTTTGGGCAATCTGCTCCATCTCAGCCCGAATCTGTTCGCGGTGGTGGAGATCCGAGCAATGCAGTTGATCCAACTGAATGGTGCCGTTGGGGTTGAACAAAACCAGGGCTCCGCCTTCGGCATCGGTCAGTTGGCTGGCCACAAAAGCCGTCAGCTCCAGGATCTGATTCAAGTTGTTAAAGGAGCGGAGGGCAAAGGCTAACCACGCCAGCAAATACTGCATCCGATACTGGTCTGTCCCCACTTTTGCCACCCGATCCGGCATTGCAGGGGCAGGCACAATGGCAGGCTTGACCTCCGGCAGCTCCACCTCATCAGACGTAACGCCAACCGGATCCGGGCTGGCCTGAGCTGAGCGTAAGTCGCCCGAGTTCTCCAGGGAGGGAACTGGAGGATTGGGGGGCAAATCCTGGCCAAGCAAAGGCTCCGACCACGAGGAGCCGGATAGCTGTGCCGAAACGGCCTTTTGGGGGCTGTGAGCATCCATCGGGAAGGCTGGCGTTAATCCCTTGGAAACGTAACGAAACAGCTTAGCAAAAATATCACAAGCTCTACACAAAAGTTCTGCCTCGCTTTCGACTTCCTCCTTTAGGCCCGGCGATGCTGACGGGATCCCTGGCACAGCTCCCGGTAGAGCTGTTCCACCCGACTGATGTTGTGGCTGAGGGTATAGCGTTCCAGCACCCGCCGGCGGGCCTTCATCCCCAGCAGTTGGGTAAACTCCCGTTGATCCCGCAGCAAAGGCAGCAGGGTTTGCAGCTCCGCCGTCACCCGTGTCGGATCCAACAGGATCCCGGCTCCATCCGCCAAAACCTCGCCATCGGCGCCCACATCGGTGGCCACCGCCGCCAGCCCGCAGGCCATCGCCTCCAGCAAGGACAAAGAGAGCCCCTCGATCAAAGAGGGCAAAACAAACACATCGGCCCCGCGCAAGATCTCGATGCGCTGCTGCTCGTCGGCAATATACCCCAGCCAGTGGATCCCATGTTGAAGGGTATAGAAGGGCTTGAGGGTGTTGAGCAGCGGCCCATCCCCCACAATCAGCAGACCGCACTTCTCCCCCATCTGGGAGTGTTTCCAAGCCTTGAGCAGGGCTTCCAGGTTTTTCTCCGGCGAGACCCGCCCCAGATAGACAAAGATCCGCTCCAGTCCCAACCGCTGTTTGAGGGTTGAAGGCCCAGGCGAATACTTGTCCACATCCACGCCATTGGGAATGACCACCACCTGCTGGGGACGCACCCCCAGTTTGACCAAGATCTCCCGTTGCGTCTCTGAGAAGACAATGGTGCGGTGATAATTGGCCAGACAAGGGGCGTAGAGTTGATAGGCCAAGTATTGGGTGCGGGAGGCGATGTTGCGCCGCCGCCGGTCGAAGGCCGGGTGAAAAGTGGCCACCAGCGGCTGGTTAAGCTCTGCACAGATCTCCGGCAGCACGAAGTCAATGGGAGAAATCGTCAAGGAGGCATGTACCAGATCCGGCTGCAGTTCCCTGAGGGCCTGGGTGAGCACCCGCTTGGCGTTGGGGGCCGGGATCGTGTAGATTTGCGACTTATACAGACAGGGGAGGGAAACGTCGCGGCGATCCAGCTCTGCCCGCCAGCCTTCACCTCCACGAGAGCCGAGATCCCAAGTGGGCGGTTGGCCGTCGTTGGTGAAGTGAAAAAAGCTCACTTGATGTCCCCGATCCAACAGGCCGTTGGTCACCTCACGGCTGTAGGTGACATTGCCACAGAAAGGTGTTTTCTTGCCTATCCAGGCGATGTGCATGGGCGGATCCCCGCAAAGGCAAAGCGCTGAACTGCAAGGAGGGTCTCGACTTTTGAGCCTCTACAAGAGTAGCAGAGTTAGCTGCTGCCTTGGCCCCAGCTTTGAGAGGGTTTCACCGGCCTTCTCTGCCCAATAGGCTCCAGGTGTACAGCCCCGCCAGAGCGGCCAGAGCAGACAGGCCTAAAAACATCCCGGAAAGGCCAAAGTAGGTTTCCGCCAACCCCGTCAAGACCAGAGGCAAACTGAGGGCGATATTGGCCACATTGTTCTGGAGCCCAAAAATCTTGCCTCGCAGATGATCTGGCGTTTCCTCCTGGATCAAGGTTTGCATCGGCACCGCCACCAAAGCCCCGCCACAGCCTAACAGAGCAATCCAGCCCAAGCTGAGCAACAACCAGTGGGTCGTCCAAGATAGGGCTGCCAGAGACCCACAGAGCAGCAGGGATCCCAGCCCGCTCCAGGCGCGGCAGCTCACCCGGCGGCCCGCATGCCCCACCCAAAAGGCGCCGATCCCCATGCCCAGGCCGGCAGCGGCCAACAACACCCCAAACTGATCCGGCCTCAGCTCCGGCATCACTTCGGCCATGCGCACCGCCAAAACGGCCAGTGCCGCAAACAGCGAGTAGAGCACCACCACCTGCAGCAGAGCAGCCCGGATCAGGGGCATCTGGCCGACATATTGCAAGCCCAACTGGAGATCTTCCCAAAGGTGGGGGGCTTCCCAAGGCCGGGGCTCCAGCTTCTCGTGGGGTTGTAGCAGCAACAGCAGGGATCCGGCCAAGAGGTAGGCTCCCCCCACCAACAGCTCCGGCCCCACCTCCCAGCCCGGCAACCAATGGCGCACCCAATGATCCGCCAGGGTTAACAGCGGTTCCCCCACAGCAAAGCCAACAATCAGCGAAGCCATCATCGTGGTGGTGTAGAGGGAATTGGCCGCCAGCAGCTCTCGCTTCGGCAGGATCAAGGGCAAAATCGCCTGTTCAGCAGGAGCAAAAAACTGGGTCAGGGTCGAGACGGCAAGGCTCACCAGCAACAGCCCGACAAACCCCAAGGGGATCCCCGGCCAAAGGTCGCGCCCGGCGGTGAGCCAGAGCAGCAGCGGCAACAGCAACACCAGGATCCCGCGCGCCAGGTTGGAGAGCACCAACACCCCTTTTTTTAGCCAGCGATCCACAAATACCCCTGCCAGGCTGCCCAGTAGCATCGCCGGCAGCGTAAAAGCCAGCATGATGGCCGAGACCCAACCGCTAATAGAGGCTCCTTCTGGCTGAAACTTGCGGGCAATCAACCCAATCAGCAGCACCAACAACACTTTGTCCGCCAACTGCGAACACACCTGCCCCATCCACAGCAGCAGAAAATTGCGTCGGCGCAGCACAGCAACAAAGTTTCTCAGGCCCGGCTCAGATAAACCTTGATTTTCCTCTTCTTTTTGGGGATCCTCGGGAAGTGGATCTGGTGAGGGATCCCCAGAGGAGCACTCCGGCGAGCTCAGGGTGGGGCTTGCTGTCGGCTCAGGCAAGAGAGCTTCTGACTTCAGCACCCAAGTTGGCGCTGATGCAGGCTGGAAATCCCGAAGGCAGGAGTTGGGGTGGCAGACCTCTGCCCCTCCTTCCGGCCTGTTCCATTGTTGCTCCAAAGTCATAAAGTCATAGTGCTCCGCGGCTGACCTGCCCATTTCCCCGACGTCGGCCCCACAACGGAGGATCCCGTCAGCCAAGAAGGGCAGGTATGGGGTGCCCCGATCTTATCCTGGCCTGCCCTCCCCTCAACCCATTCAAATCTTAGGAATCGGCAGGCTTACCCTTTGTCGGCAGATAAGGAGCGCAAGGGATCCGGGATCGACTCGCTAGGAGCCACGAAGCTGCCCATTTCTACAAAAGTCAGGCGCACCTTCAGCCAGCGAATGAAATCCTCGTTGGTTGAGACCACTGCCCCCAGTGGGCCGCTCAGCTTGTCCCGCAAAGGCTTCAACGGTGGGGCTTCCATAAAAGCCGGCTGCGGCACCCAGAAGAAATCGACAGGGCGGCGGCGCTCCTCGTAGTGTCGGCGACGCTCCTCCAGCACCTCTTCCAGGGGCTCAGAACGTAAGAAAGACAGGCTGGCAACGACAAAGTGATAGGTCATCGGCTCGACAACAGACATAAAGTTGCTATGAAGCTGCTAACGATAGAGGCTAGGGCCGGACATCCACGGCTAAGAGGGACCCTTCCCTGCAGGCCCTCTCCCTCAGAAATGGGCAGATTTAAGCAGATGCGGGGCCGGATCGCGGGAGCTACAGAGGAGCCGACAGTCTTCCAACTGCCGCAGGACGGGCAGCCGCGCCATCACTTCTTCAGGCGGCATGGCGTGTTCGGAAGCCTGTTTGAGGGTGGGCAGAGCCTGGGCTGCCCATTCCCGAGCCCAGGTAGTGGACTCAACTGTTTCCTTCTGCTCCAACAGCTCTTGGCAAAGGGCGATTGAGCGCTCCAGGTCACCACTACCCTGATAGGCCATGACCAGAGCCACACGAGCCAAAGCGCAGTCTTCCGGATTTGCCCTAGAGCCATTGCGCTCTTGCTTCTCTTGGATTGAGCAGCAGTAGCAGAACGACTCGAGAAGATTGATCGCCTCCAGGTAGCGCTCCTGCTTGAGAGCAGTGATGCCGGCGCGGAGGGATCCATGGGGGTGGGACATGAGCCTAAGCGGAAGAAAAGAGTTTAGACGGACTTGCGCCCAAGGGTTATCCAGTTCAACCCGTCTTCTTATCCAAGGTTTCGTGTCTAAAACTACTATACACCCTCTGGACAAGTGACCGCCGATTTACCAGCTAGCGCCGTAGGGCCCCACCTTGCAAGGCGGGGATTAGAAGCTGATATCTTGCCTGCTGGGATGGCCTTGTGCCGTCCCTCCCTGGAGGGGCACGGGTGGTCAACCGCCTTAAAAACCCAAGCTAGCTGCAGGCGGCGGGTTCCCCTAGAAGGGTGCTCAACTTTTGCGGGCCAAGGTGTAGGCGCTGACGTAGTGGGTTTCTCGGCGCAACACTTCACAGCCCGCCTGCTGCAGGCGCGCCCCCAGATCGTCGCGGATGTAGTCCCGGTAGTAGGGTTCGTGGAAGGTTTGCGCAAAAGCTTCCATCGTCTCCTCCAGCTCCGGCGAGTCCAGCAGTTGCACCGAGTCGCAAATGACGATCACGCCCCCCGGCTTCACCACGCGGCTCATCTCGTTGATGACATTTTGGCGGGCTGGGCCGGGCAGCTCGTGGAAGAGAAACACGCTGACAACCGCATCAAAGGTGGCGTCGGCGTAGGGCATGGCCTCGGCGTTGGCGCGGATGAGCTGCGGCAGCTCCCCCGGCAGCTCTTGCAACAGCCGGTTGGCCTTGCGCAGGTAGGCAGGGGAAAGATCCAAACCATACAGCGCGGCTTTGGGCAGGGATCCCCGCAGCAGGCGCAGCGTGCGCCCGGTGCCACAAGCTACATCGAGAATGTGGGGAGCCGACAGGGCGGGATCGAGAGCATCTTTGAGCAGGCGGATCACCCGCCGCCGCATCGCATCTGCCGTGCCACCAAACAGCAGTTCCACCTGCAGGTCGTAGAGCTCAGCCGAGCTGTCGCTCAGGTAGCCGTTGGTTTGGTAATGAAAATTTTGCAGGTAGTATTTTGGATAGCCTTCTGTGGAGATGTCCTGAGAAAACTCTTGGTAGCGCTTGCTGTGTACCCGCTGAGTGATCTGCGGCAGATCCAGCCATACCTGCGGGTAGTAGCGGGCAAAGTCCAGCCAGGGGTTGTCGAAAAGAAGCGCGTGAGGGTAATAACCTGCCTCGGCATCTTGCCAATCGACCTGGAGCAGCCGTTCGTAACGAGCCCGCAACTCTTGCAAAGTAGCTGCGCTGAGCTTCACTCGCTCCCGCGGCGGCAGGGTTTTCCCGGAGGAGAAGCTCTGCAGATCCCTAAGTACCGAGAGCATCAGCTCCGAAGCCTGGGTGGAGAGAGCCTTATGGGCAAAGCCAAAGAGATTTTTACCCCACTGAAAAGTGCGGTAGGCAGCTTCTCCGACTGGAGACGGGATCGGCAGCGACAGCTCGGAGCTCAACTGTAGGCTCATAACCCTGCAAGGTGCGAATGCTTAATGTTTGTTTACGTTAGATTATAGCAAGGCAGCGATGGGAAATCGGCAAGTTCTGGGCCTTGGGAGAGTCGGCGAAGTTGGAGCTGTAGATCGCCAATCACACCCCACTTCCCCAAGAGGGAGAGTACTCTATTGGTGTCCCCGGAAGGACGTCCCCGATGCCCCATGCACTGGAGGAAGGGGCTGAGCAGGTCGAGCAGATGGGAACAGAAAAGGGAGTGCCCCGAGCATGACAGCCAAGACGGTGTTGGTCATTGACGATAGCATCATGATCCGCAAGATGGTGGCCAGCATCTTGGCTGACCAGTTTCAGGTGCTGGAGGCCAAAGATGGCCTAGCGGGCTTGGAGGCTGCCAAAAAACATCACCCCGACCTGATCTTGCTGGATTTTGTCATGCCCAAGATGGACGGCTATGACACATTGCAGGCCATCCGGCAGGAAGAGAGCCTGAAGAATACCCCCGTCATCATCATGTCGGGGATGAAAGAGCAGGTAACAGCCCGCATCCCTGAGCCTTTTGTCGATTTTGACTTCATTGAAAAGCCGTTTGAGGCGGAAGCCCTTCTGGCTCGCATTCAAAAGGCCCTGCAAGTGACCCCGGCGGCTGCGCTGGAGCCCGGATCGGAAACCAACACTCAATTGCTCTTGAACAAGCTCACCGCCATCGAGACGCTGCTCATCCAAGGTACGGAAAACCTCATCCAGCGGGAGGTGGTGACGCGGCTTGCCAGCCTCAACCAGCGCCTGGAGCGTCAGGAATCTTATAGCGCTAACCTGGAAGAGCAGATCCGTAAACTTGCCAGCGAAGTGGAACGGCACAGTCAGGGCCTGGCCCTGATTGTCAAAGAACTACGGCAGATCCGCAAACTTCTAGGGGGATCCTGATGTCTGAGCGCGCCTATCGGCACCTGGATGCGGTGACGGCCCTGTTTGTGGCCGTGCTGCTGATTTCCAACATCGCCTCCACTAAGATCGTGCTTTTGGGGCCGTTTACCTTCGATGGCGGCACCATCCTCTTTCCCCTCAGCTACATTTTCGGCGACATCCTCACAGAGGTCTACGGCTATGCCCGCTCGCGGCGGGTGATCTGGCTGGGGTTTTTCTCGGCGGCCCTGATGTCGGCGACCTTCATGATCGTGGGATCCCTGCCGGCAGCCCCCGACTGGCCCTATCAGGAAGCCTACAACCAGATCCTCGGCCTCACCCCCCGTATTGTGCTGGCCAGCCTGATTGCCTACTGGAGCGGCAGCTTCGCCAATGCCTACGTGCTGGCGCGCCTGAAGGTGTGGACGCGGGGACGCTGGCTGTGGACGCGCACCATCGGCTCCACCCTGGTGGGCCAAGCGGTGGACACGGGCCTGTTTATTCTCATCGCTTTCTGGGGGGTGTTTCCCGGTCTCGTGAGCCTCATCGTCTCCAACTACGTGTTCAAGTGTGCCGTTGAGGCAGTCTGTACGCCTCTGACCTACGCCATCACCGGCTGGCTGAAGCAGCAAGAACAGGAAGACTACTTTGACGTGGCAACCGACTTCAACCCTTTCCGAATGCAGTCTGTATCTAGATAGTTCATCCATCCAGCGGCTGCCCCGACGGATCTGGCCTTGAGAGGGATCCCAGTTTTGGTATAGTCAGAGCGTTATCTATCTTATCTACCCTGCCGCCGGTGCGCAGCGAGCCGGATCAGGTTGGGTAGCCCGGTGTTGTCGGGAGCTTTTATCCAAGACAAGACTTTTGTGAGGGATCCAGACCATGATGCTCATTTTCCAAATTGCTTTGTTGGTGTTGGTGCTGTACAGCTTGCTGCTGGTGGTGGCGGTGCCGGTGCTCTACAGCTCGGCCAGCGACTGGAGCCGGGCCAAGAATGTGATTTTGGTGGGATCCCTGCTCTGGGTGCTGATGGTGATCGGGGTGGGGGTACTCAGTTTCTTTAAGTGATCCTCCCAGCAGGATCCTTCGACGCCCATCCCCCAGTCTCCTGGACGTTCCAGAGCATCAGGGTTGCGACTGTGAGGTTCTGGTGGTGGGGAAAAACTGCGCATCTCCGCACCCGAGTGGGCCCTGGGCGCTCCCGGTGGAAGGGATCCCGCCCCTTACAATGGATAGCAATTCAATCTCATGGCCTTGCTGCTCGCTCGGCCGGCGGCAAGGTGCGCCTGTGCCGAAGTCTTTTGGGAGGTTTGGGTGTTGAGAGCAGTGAAGCGTTCGTGGGGCCTCCGCTTGGCCCGGCTGGGGACGAGGCTGATTTTGGCAGGCTTGTTGGTAGGGGCGCTATCCCCTTTGGCAAAGGCACAGTCGGGCTTTGTCATCACCGGCAGCGAGGGGGTGCCTGTCCTCAGCTATCGGCTGGATTTTCGCGGCATTCGCGGTCGGCTGGATCGCTATCGCTTGAAGATCCCACCGCAGGATGTGGCGGTGGCGGAGGTGCAGATTAGCGCGGATAGGAACTTTGATGCCGTCATCGATCCCCAGAATGTGCGCCTAGAGGTGGAGGGCAAGTCGGTGGAGCTGGCGGAAGTGTACTGGAACGAGGAGTTTCGCTCTTTGGAGGTGGTGGCCCGTCAACCCATTGCCGCCGGCCAGGAGATCCGCTTGGTGCTCTCCAATGTGCGCAACCCTTCCGCTGCCGGCATCTACCGGGTAGAGGCGCGGGTACGGGGAACAGAGCCCAACCCGCTCTTCCGCAAGGTGGGCAACTGGCTCATCACCATCGACGATCCGGAGCGGCTCACGTTCTGATGGCCGCTGCCTCTGGTTTCAACAACCCCAAGGGATCCCCATCTCCCCTCTCCCTGAGGGAGAGGGGCTGGGGGTGGTCGCGTGAGCGGCGCGGAGCGCTTGGGCCTCAGGGAGAGGGGATCTCCCCTCCAGACAGTAGCCTGGCATACAGGGAGAGGTTGTCTTTGG
>NZ_JANSJI010000251.1:0-899 GCF_047462475.1 Synechococcus sp. H55.11 | reverse complement strand
CTTGCCCCGCTTGGGTTTAATAGGGGTAGAGTTCCCCCTTCGGGGGGATCCCTAGGAATTGGAAACTCCAGGGGGTCCGGGACACGGCTCGCACAGCCCGGGCCGGGGTTCCCCCTTCGGGGGGATCCCTAGGAATTGGAAACATGCTCCCGGGGTCAGCTGTCGCAGTGTGGATTTTTAGTTCCCCCTTCGGGGGGATCCCTAGGAATTGGAAACACGATGAGCTTCACATCCAGGCGTACTGGGATCCGGCTGGGGGAGTTCCCCCTTCGGGGGGATCCCTAGGAATTGGAAACAACAACACCATCGAGTCATCCAGACACTGCGCCTCTTGTTCCCCCTTCGGGGGGATCCCTAGGAATTGGAAACGGGCATCCGTGCCGGGTAGCTGCGGATTTCTCCACAGTGTTCCCCCTTCGGGGGGATCCCTAGGAATTGGAAACGGCCTGGTGGTTGGTGACCTACTGGAGATGCTTGAGCAGCTCAGCCTGTTCCCCCTTCGGGGGGATCCCTAGGAATTGGAAACGGCCCGGGCCTACGGGTGGGCGGGCTCAGAGGACGACCAGTTCCCCCTTCGGGGGGATCCCTAGGAATTGGAAACCAACAGCAACCGCCCCACCACGTCCCACGACTCCTCAATGTTCCCCCTTCGGGGGGATCCCTAGGAATTGGAAACCACCACCCAGCCGTGGATCATAACAAGCCACCCAGCGCGGTTCCCCCTTCGGGGGGATCCCTAGGAATTGGAAACTGGCAAACGTCACCTGGGCCGGTGCCACCATCCGCGTCAGTTCCCCCTTCGGGGGGATCCCTAGGAATTGGAAACAGATTCGCCTCTGCTTGGCCGAGCACGCGTCCCAGGAAGGTTCCCCCTTCGGGGGGATCCCTAGGAATTGGAA
>NZ_JANSJI010000250.1:0-17089 GCF_047462475.1 Synechococcus sp. H55.11 | reverse complement strand
CTCCCTGAGGGAGAGGGGTTGGGGGTGAGGGTCTGGTTTGATTGAACCAGGCGGGCATCCTCTCATCTGCCGAAGCGCCGCTGCCGCGACTGATAGCTGAGCAGGGCTTGGTGAAAGGCGGCGCGGTCGAAATCCGGCCAGAGGATGGGGGTGAAGTACTGCTCGGTGTAGGCCATCTGCCAGAGCAGGAAGTTGCTGATGCGCATCTCGCCGCTGGTGCGGATCAACAGGTCGGGATCGGAGAGGCCGGTGGTGTAGAGAAATTGGGAAAAGAGGGCTTCGTCGATCTGATCCGGTTGCAAAAGTCCCTGTTGCACCAGGGTGGCAATCGAGCGGCAAGCCTGCAGGATCTCCTGTCTGCCGCCGTAGTTGAGGGCCACCGTCAGGCAAATGCCCTCGTTGTGCTGGGTGCGTTCCACCGCATGCAGGATCGTGTCCTGCAAAGACTGGGGCAGGGCCGACAACTGGCCGGCAAACTGGATGCGCACCCCCTGCTGCACCATTTCCGCCAGCTCCTGCCACAGCACCTGCTCAAACAAAGTCATGAGAAAATCGACTTCTTCGCGGGCGCGGCCCCAGTTCTCGGTGGAGAAGGCGTAGGCGGTGAGGGCGGGGATCCCCCAATCATCGCAACAGCGCAACAGCTCCTTCAGGGCCGCTACCCCGCGCTGATGCCCGACACTGCGGGGCAAACCCCGTTTTTGCGCCCACCGCCCGTTGCCATCCATGACCACTGCCACATGGCGGGGCAACAACTGCGGATCCAGGTCGGCAGGCAACTGCAGAAGATGGACAGGAGAAAGGGTCATGCGGCTCAGTCTTTGGGAAGGGTTTTCTCGGGTTTGCGAAAGCGTTTGGCCAGATCGAGCAGGGATCCCCACCAGCGCAGCAGTCCATTGCGCAACCACGGGTGGGCCCACAATCCCTGCAGCGGGGCATCTCGTTTTTTAGCATCGCGGGGATTGCGCAACCGCTGCACCAGCAGTTTGTGTAGCTCGGCACTGGTCAGGGGTCGCTCCAGGCGTCCGCCTTCTGCCAGCGAAATGGATCCCGTTTCTTCTGAGACCACAATACACAAGCAGTTGGCTTGTTCGGTGATCCCCATGGCGGCGCGGTGTCGTGTGCCCAGTTGTCGGGAGGCGGCCCGCTCCGAAACCGGCAGGATCACCCCCGCTGCGCGAATGCGATCCCGGTGGATGACAACGGCCCCATCATGGAGCAAAGTTGAAGTCTGGAAAATCGTCTGCAGGATCTCCCGCGACACCCGCGCCTGGAGAGAGACCCCTTTGTCGGTAAACACCCGCGAGTCAATGGGCTGATCTGGCTCGATTACAATCAGCGCCCCTGTCCGGTTTTGGGAAAGCTCTCGCACCGCCTGCACCAATTCTTCCACCAAATCCTCCTCAGGGTCGTCCTCGTCATTGCCTGCGTTGCCCGGCCACTCAACGCGGATGGCCCTCGCCAGTTGCTCCAGCAGCCGCCGAAACTCCGGCTGAAAGAGCACGCCCATGGCTACAGCTGCGGCCAGGAGCAGGCGATCCAAAATCAGGTGCACCAGCGGCAAGGAGGCTGTGGCCAGGTAGAGCACCAGGAGCACCATAAATCCCCGCACCAGCACCCCGGCCCGGCTCTCGCGGGTGTAGTAGAGGGCCAAAGCCAATAGCAAGACAGCCAGAGCCCAGTCCAAGAGGCTGAGAAAGGTAAATTGCTGTAGCCAAGCCCATAAGGCTGCCAGCATGCCAAAAAACCCCGTTCACGCTCCCCTCATTGCAGACCTTCTGCCTGTGCCGCTCTCAGAACCCTTGTTGACTGCGGCCCCCAGACCAGCCTACCACCCACCTCCTATCTGTTTTCCAGTCTCGCCCGCCCAAGACCGATGTGAGTTGCCCTTGCGGGACAAGCGGTACCCCCTTCCTCAACTGAGACGGCTGTGGTCAACCAACCTCCGCCTCACCGCCGCAGCCGCTCCGGTAAAACATCTTGACGAATTAGGTCGGCATAAGTTTCTCGCCGCAGGATCAGCTGGGCCTCTCCCTCATTGACCAGCACCGCGGCTGGTCGAGGAAAGCGATTGTAATTGGAAGCCATGCTGTAGTTATAGGCCCCCGTTGCCAAAACCACCAGCACTTCCCCTGCCATTGGGGCCGGCAGAAGCACATCCTTCAACAGCACATCTCCCGACTCGCAGTGTTTGCCGGCAATTGTGACCCGCTGCGTGGCCTCGGCCTCAGGGCGGTTGGCCAGAAGGGCGGTGTAGCGGGCTCCGTAGGTGATGGGGCGGGGGTTGTCGGACATGCCGCCGTCGATGGTGATGTAGAGACGTCCTTCGGGCAGGCCATCGCCCGGCGGGATCCGCTTTTGCCCCCCCAGGGTATAGGCGGTAACAGCAGCCGGCCCAATCACGGATCGTCCAGGCTCGCAGAGCACCTTGGGCAGCGAGATCCCGGCTTCTGCAAAAGCCTGTTGCACCGCTGTCGCCACTGTTTCCACCCACTCCGGAATGGAGGGGGGATCGTCGGATTCGACATAGCGGATCCCCAGGCCCCCACCCACATTCAGCTCTTGCAGAGGCAGCCCTCGCTCCAGCCCTTGCCGCCAGATCTGAGCCAGCACCCCTGCCAGATCCCGGTGTCCTTGCAGATCAAAAATCTGGGATCCGATGTGGGCGTGCAGCCCGACGCACTCCAACTGGGGATGGGCAGCTATCCGATCCATCGCTTCCGGCAGTTGCCATCGCCCGATGCCGAATTTGCTATCGGTTTGGCCGGTGCGGATGTACTCGTGGGTGTGGACATCGATACCGGGGTTAACCCGCAGCAACAGGCGGGCTGGTCGTTCAGAGGTGGCCAGGGCAGCCACCTGCTGCAGCTCGTAGAGGCTATCCACCACCAAAGTACAGCCCGTTTCCAGAGCCAGGTTCAGCTCCTCAACAGACTTGGCGTTGCCGTGCAGGTAGAGATCTTCGCCTTTGGCTCCTGCCTGCACAGCCGTGTACAGCTCCCCGCCGGAAGCCACATCCAGTCCCAGCCCCTCCTGCAGGGCCAAAGCACAAATGGCCAAGCAATTCCAGGCTTTCGTGGCGTACAAAACCCGGAATTCCCCCGCGTAGCAGCGGGCCCAGGTGTGGCGGTAGAGCCGGCACGCCTGCCGCAGAGTCCACTCGTCCAGGATGTAGAGAGGGGATCCAAACTGGCGCACCAGCTCCACCACGTCGCAGCCGCCAATTTCTAGGTGCCCCCGGCTGTTGATGCGGCTGGTCAGGGGGCGCAAAGACTGGTTGGGAGAAACTTGTTCGACGGGGGTGGGGGTGCCAAGGGTTGAAACCATAGTGACGAGCAAAAAGACTGTCCTACACCCTATCAAGTTTTCTCTCCAGTTTGGCCGAGGAAAGGCCCTCAAGCCCGCGCTTGCCAGGGGGATGGCTGCCTGCCCGGCCCCGCTAGGGCACGTTCCTCACAAGTGGATTCGATCTTGGCTGGCACTTTCTGCTACTATAGAAGGCCAGTGTCTGGGGGTCGATGCCCGAGGGGTTAAAGGGGGCGGACTGTAAATCCGCTGGCTTACGCCTACGTTGGTTCGAATCCAACTCGGCCCACCATCGGGTTTGCCCACGTGGCTCAGTGGTAGAGCACCCCCTTGGTAAGGGGGAGGTCACGAGTTCAATCCTCGTCGTGGGCTTACAGGATGTGGGTGGCCCCTGTTGGCTGGGGCAGAGTCTCGCCTGGCTTGCAGACCTCGCCGCTGAGAGAGAAGGCCCGTGTAGCCGTGATGCGCACCGGCACCAGGGATCCCTTCAGTTGTTCCGGATCCCCTGCGAAGAACACCAAGCGATTGCCGCGGGTGCGCCCCATGGCCTGGCGGGGGTTTTTCGGGTTGGGGCCTTCCACCAGCACCTCCTGCACTTGGCCCAGGAGTCGAGCGCTGCGGGCGGCAGCCACCTCGGCCACCAGTCGGTTCAGCCGTTGCAGGCGATCGCTTTTTTCCTCTTCCGGCACTTGGTCAGGCCACTCCGCCGCAGGGGTGCCGGGACGGGGGGAGTAGGCGGCGGTATTTAACAAGTCAAAGCCGATATCCCGCACCAGTTGCAGGGTTTCTTGGAACTGGGCTTCTGTTTCGCCCGGAAAGCCGACGATGGCATCGGCGCTGATGGCCGCTTCCGGCATGTATTGGCGGATGAGCTGGATGAGTTGGCGATAGCGCTCCTGGGTGTAGCCGCGCCGCATCCGCTTGAGCACGGCGTTGCTGCCTGCCTGGAAGGGGATGTGGAAGTGCTCGCAGACTTTGGGCAGCTCGGCGCAGGTGGCGATCAGCTCCTCGGTGAAGTAGCGCGGGTGGCTGGTGGCAAAGCGGATCCGCTCGATCCCTTCCACCGAATGGACGAAGCGCAACAGGCTGGCCAGGTTGGTCTTGGGATCCAGATCCCGCCCGTAGGCGTCGATGTTCTGGCCCAGCAAGGTCACCTCGCGGTAGCCCGCCCGGGCCACGTCTTCGATCTCGGCGCGAATGGCCTGAGGTTGGCGCGACTGCTCTTGTCCCCGCACCAGCGGCACGATGCAATAGGTGCAGCGTTCGTTGCAGCCGTAGATGACGTTGATCCAAGCGGTTACCTGGCTGTCGCGGCGGGGCTTGGTGATGTCTTCTGGGATCTCGATGGGATCGGTGGCCACCACCTGGTTGCCGGCCTCCACCTGCGCCAGCAGATCCCCAAGGCGGTTCACGTACTGGGGGCCCATGACCAGATCCAACTCGGGGACGCGGCGCAACAACTTTTCTCCCTCTTGCTGGGCCACACAGCCGGCCACGATGAGCTTGATGGCCGGGTTTTTCCGTTTGCGCTGCGCCTGGATGCCCAGGTAGGAATACACCTTCTGCTCAGCATTGTCGCGGATGGTGCAGGTGTTGTAGAGAACCAAATCCGCCTGCGACTCATCTTCGGTGGCCACATACCCCAGCGACTCCAGGATCCCGGCCATGCGCTCGGTGTCGGCGCGGTTCATTTGGCAGCCGAAGGTGATGGTGTGGTAAGTGGGAGCAGCCATGGGAAGAACAGCACCAAAAGCCATCATTTTGAGCTTAGCGGATCCCTGACGGTTACGGAGTTTGCGACTGCATCGGCTAATCTGGAAAGGATCCTTACCCTGGCAAAGGTGCATGTTGCCAAAGCATCGTCCCAAGCAACTGTCGCTGGGCCCTCTGGAATCGGAAATCCTGGATATCCTTTGGGATTTGGGCAGTGCCAGCACCCGGCAAATCCACGAGCGCATCTTGGCCGATCCGGATCGAGAGCTGGCCTATGCGTCGGTAACCACCGTCTTGCAGCGCCTGAGCCAGAAGGGCTGGGTGAGCTGTGAGCGCCGCACCGATGCGCAGGGGCGAAACCTACCGATGCTGTGGCGGCCCCGTCTTTCTCGTCAGGAAGCGGCCAGCCTCAGGGCCTTCACCCACCTGCAACAATTTTTGGCCGTGGGGGATCCGGATACGGTGGCAGCCTTTGCCGACAGCCTGGATCAGGCCAGTGTGTCCCAGTTGCAGGCGATTGCCGAACGGCTGCGGGCAGCTCGTCAAGCTAGGAGGGAGACGCGATGAGCCACTTGGGCATGTTGGCACTGGGCTTAGGCCTCAGTTGGCTGTGGCGGGCGCAAGTGCGTCTGGATAAAGGTGGCGGGTGGGGCCGACGTTGGCAGCGAGCTTGGCTCCATTTCCTGCTGCCGCCGCTGCTTTTGCTGACAACTGCTTTGGCCTTGGCCTGGATGGGGCCATGGGGACAAATGGCCGGGGCGGGGGGCTGGTTCTGCTACGGCTGTGCCCTGCTGCTGCTGGCTGTGGCCGGCGGCGTGGCCTTGCGCTGGATGTGGGAATACTGGTGCTCCTATCGACGCGCCCACCTACAGGCTCTGGCCCAAGTGGATTTGCATGGCTCTCCAGCCTATGTGCTGGACTTGGAGATCCCTTTTGCCGCCCAAGTGGGGGTGTGGAATTCGCGGCTGGTGGTCAGCCGCGGCCTGCTGGAGCAATTGGATGAGGAGCACTTGCGGGCTGTGATCGCCCACGAAGAGGCCCACCGCCACTACCGCGACACCCTCTGGATGTTTGGGGTGGGCTGGCTGCGACGCCTCACCGGCTGGCTGCCCAACACCGAGATCCTCTGGCAGGAATTGCTCACCCTGCGGGAGCTGCGGGCGGATCGCTGGGCGGCCCAACGGGTGGATCCCTTGCTGTTGGGAGAAGCCTTGCTGCAGGTGGTGGGCTATGGGGTGGGGGATCAACTGGCATCAGCTTGGGTTGGCTTTGCAATGGCCGTGAGTTCAGACCCAGGACAACGGCTGCAAGAGCGCATCGATGCTCTGCTGCAGCAGGCAGAGTTAGAGCCTGTCGATCCCTTACCCAGTGCTCCAGTTCAGGGTTGGGCTTGGTTAGGGTTGGCCCTGTTGCCTTTGCTGGCGATTCCGTTCCATAGCTGATTGCGGTAGCGGGACGGAGTCCCAGAATCTGGCAGAATGCGCTACTCTAGGTCAGGCTTTCTGACTTCTACCGACTTACGGCAGTGCAGACCAACTTTTCCCTTTCTGAGGCGACTGGGTCGGCCTGTGATCCCCTGACGCGGGCGCAGATCCTCATTGAGGCTCTGCCCTACATCCAGCAGTACCAGGGCCGCGTCATTGTCATCAAATATGGCGGCGCCGCCATGGTGCATCAGGAACGGCGGGCCGAGGTGTTACGGGACATCGTCTTTCTGGCCTGCGTTGGCATCCGTCCGGTGCTGGTGCATGGAGGAGGCCCGGAGATTAACAGTTGGCTGCAAAAGCTGGACATTCCCTTCAAGTTTGTGGACGGCCTGCGGGTGACCGATGCCGCCACCATGGAGGTGGTGGAGATGGTGCTGGTGGGCAAGGTCAACAAGCAGATTGTACAGCTCATCAGCTTAGCGGGCGGCTCGGCGGTGGGGCTGTGCGGTCGGGATGGCAATTTGATCAAGGCGCGCTCCCAGGGCCGGGCGGAAATCGGCTTTGTGGGAGAAGTCAGCACCATCAACCCCCAGTTGGTGCAAACTCTGTTGGAGGGCGGCCAGATCCCGGTGATCTCCAGCGTGGCCGCCGACGAGACGGGCCAAGCCTACAACATCAATGCCGATACGGTAGCCGGGGAGCTGGCGGCCTCTCTAGGGGCAGAAAAGCTGATCCTTCTCACCGACACCCCCGGCATTCTCAGGGATCCCCAAGATTCTGGATCCCTGATTACGCTTCTGGATATCGAGATGGCCCGCCAGTTAATCCAGAGCGGCGTGGTCAGAGGCGGCATGATCCCCAAGGTGCAGTGCTGCATTCGCGCCTTGGCTCAAGGGGTGCGGGCCGCCCACATCCTAGACGGGGGATCCCCGCATTCCCTGCTCTTGGAACTGCTAACCGATGCCGGCGTGGGCACTAAGCTTGTCCCTTCCCAATTTTCCGCCCAGTTGGAGGGACTGAACAGCGGGCCTGCTAGGCTTCCTTAACGTTTTTGGGTGTCAGTCAGTGAGCCTTGCCACCTCTCCCCCCGCTGCCGATTTAAGTAGGGATCCCCAACCCCGGCGAGAAAGTGACTGGCGACTGCTGCGGCTGCTCTGGCCCTATGCCCGGCGGCACCTGAAGCTGTTGTTGGCCGCCTTGGCCTTTTTGCCGCCCCTGGCCCTAGCCGATGCGGTGCAGCCCTTGATCCTGCAGCGGGCCCTGGACGGCCCCATCGCCCAAGCGCTCGCCCAAGGCAACAGTGGGATCCTCGCCGGCCTCTGGCCCTACGTGGGCCTGTTGATCCTCACCCTGCTGGCCCGCTGGGTTTTTCAAGCCTTGGAAGGGTATACCAGCCAGAAGCTGGGGCAGTTGATGACCCGCGACATCCGCAATGATCTCTTTGCCCACGTGCTGGCCCTGCCGGCCCAATTTTTCGATCGCACCCCGGTGGGCAAGTTGATCACCCGCATCACCAGCGATGTAGAAGCTCTGGGGGATGTGTTTTCCACCGGCGCGGTCGGCATCGTCAGCGACCTCTTTACCCTGGCGGTAATCGCGGTGGTAATGCTCAGCCAGCGCTGGGATCTGGGCCTGCTGCTGATCCTCATTGTCCTGCCGGTTAGCGCTGTGGTCATCGAGCTGCAGCGCCGCTTTCGCGATGCCAACTTCCGCGTGCGGGAAGAGCTCTCCAAGCTCAACGCCTGGATCCAGGAAAACGTCTTGGGCATTGCTGTGGTGCAACTGTTTCGGCGGGAGCGGCTCAACAGCGAGATTTTTCAAACCATCAACCGGCGCTACATCCAAGAGGTGGATCAGACCATCCTCTACGACTCTGCCCTTTCCGCCGTTTTGGAGTGGGTTGCCTGGCTGGCGGTGGCCGCTCTCCTGTGGGTGGGGGGGCAGCAGGTGCTGGCAGCCGGAGGGGGATCCCTGCCTTTGCCCCGAGAACCCCTCACCTTCGGCAGCCTCTACGCCTTCATTCTCTTTTCCCAGCGCTTTTTCAACCCCCTGCGCCAGTTGGCGGAAAAGTTCACCGCCCTGCAGGCGGGGTTCACCGCTGTGGAACGCATCGACCACATCCTCAGCCTGCCCGTCGCCATCCAGGATCCCGTCCAGCCGCGCCACCTGCCCCCAACGGCCAAAGGGGAGGTGCAGTTCGAGCAGGTCTGGTTTGCCTACAACCCCGGCGAGTGGGTGCTCAAAGACCTCAGCTTCACCATCCGCCCCGGCGAAAAGGTCGCCCTGGTGGGGCCCACCGGCGCCGGCAAAAGCTCCATCATCCGCCTACTTTGCCGCCTTTACGAGGTAACTCGCGGCTGCATCCGCATCGACGGCGTGGACATTCGCGATCTGCCCCAGGCCGAGCTGCACCGTCACCTGGGCGTGATCCTGCAGGACGGATTCTTGTTCTCTGGAGATATCCAGCAAAACATCACCCTGGGAGAGAAGGGCGAGCTGGCAGAAGTAGAGCGGGTGGCCCGCCAACTCCACCTGCACGAGTTCATCCGCGAGCTGCCCCAGGGCTACGCCACCCCCGTGCGGGAGCGGGGCAGCAACCTCTCCAGCGGCCAAAAACAGCTCATTAGCTTTGTGCGGGCCCTGTGGCGGGATCCGAAAATCTTGGTCTTGGATGAGGCCACCGCCAGCCTGGATGTGGGCACGGAGGCCCTGATCCAATCCGCCCTGGAAACCCTGCTACGGGATCGCACCGCCCTCATCATCGCCCATCGCCTCTCCACCATCCGCAATGTGGATCGCATCTTGGTTCTGCAGCGGGGGGAACTGAAAGAACAGGGATCCCACGCCGAGCTCATGGCCCGCAACGGCCTCTACGCCAAGCTCTACCGGCTGCAAGGTCTGGGCGGCTAGCGACCGGCACCAAAGCGAGACCCAAGCGCCCGCAGGGTGGTGAAGCTGGCGTCCGCAAGGGCAACTCGAGCTTTGCAGAGCAACAGATTGCCACTGTCCAGGGCAATGTCCTTTAAGCTGGCCAAACCATCGCCGGTTTGCACCAGGGCACGGCGGCCCCAACTGGAGAAATTTTTGCTGAGGGTGTTGATTAAGCGTTCCATAGGGATTGCCCACTCCGCTCCTGAGTCTCCTACTTAGCCTACTCCCCCACCCGCAGATGTCCACAAGCCCAAAAGATATCGAGAAAATTATTACAGATTGTTAAAAGCTTGCCGTCAAAGCGGCAGGCTGGCTATGATGGCCTTCAAGTTTGGCAAGCAACTCAGAAAAGCGGTTAGCCATGAATCATCGGCCAGAAGTAGTGGAAGGCACAGAGGTCAAGCAGAAGGTAACTCTGTATCTCTCACCTGACCTGTACCGGAATCTGAAGATTCGGGCTGCCGTGGAGCAAGAGCCAATGTCAGCGGTGGCAGAGAAGGCCCTCACCTTTTATCTGCTGCACCCAGAAGTTATCGAAGGCGTACAAGGCAGCGCCTACCGCGTCCATCGGTGCCCTGAGTGCGGCCATCGGTTTGTCATCCGCAACGGAGAGGTGGTTTCGCTGCACCAGCCATCGGCTGAGGAAGCCATTCTCGAAGAGGTGGAGCCAGAATACTGGGGATCGGCTGCCGGCTCGGAAGAGCAACGCCAAGATGCGTTGGTGCCCTGCTAAAACGCTTCTAGGTGGGCTCCTTTGGCAACTGAAGCTAGACAGGAGCAAACACCAGCACAAAAGGTTTCTAAGATTCACTCAACAAGGACATCTTCCCAAGCGCGATCCAAGCCCAAGCAACCCAAACTCCGTTTTTCTCCCTTTCTGTCGCTTTCCTTAGATTTCCCCTCTGCAGTTGGTGTTTCCCATGCAAGAGCTCAGCATCCTCATTCAAGCTCAATACCCACTGCTGTACCTGCTTACCCCAGAGGAGGAACGGGCGGAAGCGGCTCTGGCAGCGATTGCCCGCACCCTGAGGCCCCAGCGACGCCTATTCATCTGGACAGTTACCCACGGCATCATCGAATACGGCAACCCCCGCAGCCTCACCCAGCACAACACCCAATCTCCCCAGCCGGCCATCCAGTGGGTGATGGAGCAAAAGGATCCCGCCATCTGCGTCTTCAAGGATCTGCACGACTTTTTGGACAACACCGAGGTCAAGCGTTGGCTGCGCGATGCCATCGCCAGCTTGAAGGGATCCCACAAAACCATCTTGCTCATGTCGCCGGTGCAGGTGATCCCCGTCGAGCTGGAGAAAGACATTTGCGTAGTCGACTTTCCCCTGCCGGACATGGCTGCCCTGGAGCGCACCCTCAACCGGCAGTTGGAGCAGCTTCCCCGCGGCGGATCCGTAAGCCCTGAGACGCGAGAAAAGCTGGTCAAAGCGGCCCTGGGCCTGACGCAGGATGAGGCGGAAAAAGTTTACCGCAAGGCGGTGGTGACGCACGGTCGCCTCAGCGAGGCGGAGGTCGATATCGTTCTCTCTGAGAAAAAGCAACTGATCCGCCGCAACGGCATCCTTGAGTTCATCGAAGAAGATGAGACGATCGACGCGGTCGGCGGTCTGGAGGAATTGAAGCGTTGGCTGCTACAGCGCTCTGAGGCCTTTACCGAGCGGGCCCGTGCCTACGGCCTGCCTCAGCCCAAGGGGCTTTTGATTCTGGGGGTGCCCGGCTGCGGCAAGTCCCTGATCGCCAAGACCACCGCCCGTCTCTGGGGTTTGCCGCTGCTGCGCCTAGATATGGGCCGCGTCTATGATGGCTCTATGGTCGGCAAGTCAGAGGCCAACCTGCGCAGCGCCCTGCGCACCGCCGAATCGCTGGCACCGGCCATCCTCTTTATCGACGAGCTGGACAAAGCCTTCGCCGGCTCGGCAGGCTCTAGCGACTCCGATGGCGGCACCTCCAGCCGCATCTTTGGCTCCTTCCTCACCTGGATGCAGGAGAAGCGTTCGCCGGTGTTTGTCATGGCCACGGCCAACCGCGTAGAGCGCCTGCCGGGCGAGTTCCTGCGCAAGGGCCGTTTTGACGAGATTTTCTTCGTGGATCTGCCCAACATCAACGAGCGCATGGAGATCTTCCGGATCCACCTGAAGAAGCGGCGGCGCGACATCAGCCGCTTTGATCTGCGTCAGCTAGCAGCGGCCTGCGAGGGCTTCTCCGGCGCGGAGATCGAACAAGTTTTGATTGCTGCCATGTACGAAGCGTTTGCCCAGAACCGCGAATTTACGCAACTGGACATTTTGGCAGCAACGAAAGCAACTCAACCGCTATCTCGCACCATGACGGAGCAAGTGGTAGCGTTGAGGGAATGGGCCCAGCAGCGGGCTCGGCCTGCAGCAGCCTCTGTAGCCGAGTACCAGCGGCTGGAGTTCTAGGAGGAGTGAGAAGCCAGAGTTGCCTTGGCAGAGGCAAAAATGGCAAAACCCCCACTTTGAACGTTGCCCATTGTTTGTGTTGATGTTCCAAACCCTAAACACAGGAGAGAAACACCATGTCTCATTTTAGCACCTTGCGCACCAAGATCACCGATGGCCAGATTCTGGTTAACTCCCTGCGCGATCTCGGCTACACCGTCAAGATGAACGCCGATGTGCGTGGCTACAACGGCCAGCGTGTTCGTGCCGACATCGTGGCCCAATTGGAAGGCGACTACGATCTGGGCTGGTCCAAGAACCCCGACGGTTCCTACGACCTGATCGCCGATCTGTGGGGCGTGGCCAAGAAGCACAACCAAACCGAGTTGATCAACTCCATCAACCAGAAGTACGCCGTCAACAAGACCTTGGCCGAGGTGAAGCGTCCTGGCTTGAACAACGCCAACGTTAAAGTGGTGATGCACTAAGCCGGATCCAGTCTCGCCATTGCTGCGGCCATCTGAGCCGAGTAGATCACAAAGAGGGGCTGAACTCAGCCCCTACTTTTTTGCTGCTTTTGGGTTGGATGAGCCGAGCAGGAACTTACACTACGCTTCGCTGAGGACGGCAATGCCGGGCAGCTCTTTGCCCTCCAGCAGCTCCAGGCTGGCGCCGCCGCCGGTGGAAATGTGGGTCATTTTGTCGGCCAGGCCGACTTTTTCCACAGCCGCCACCGAGTCGCCGCCGCCAATGATGGTGATGGCCCCGGCCTGGGTGAGGTCGGCCAGGGTGCGGGCAATGGCTTCTGTGCCCGCGGCAAAGCGGTCGAATTCAAATACGCCCATCGGCCCGTTCCAGACTACGGTTTGGCACCCCTGCAGGGCAGCCTGGAAGGCTTTGACCGATTCGGGGCCGATGTCCAAGCCCATCCAGTCGTCGGGAATGGCGTGGATGGAAACCGTCTGGGCGTTGGCGTCTTTGTCAAACTTATCGGCCACCACCACATCCACCGGCAGCAGCAGCTCCACGCCCCGCGCTTTGGCCTTCTCCATCAGAGAGCGGGCCAGCTCCAGCTTGTCGGTTTCCACCAAAGACTTGCCGGTTGGGATCCCTTGGGCTTGGTAGAAGGTGAAGATCATGCCGCCGCCCAGCAGGAGCTTGTCCACTTTTTCCAGCAGCCGCTCAATGACGCCAATCTTAGTAGAGACTTTGGAGCCGCCGATGATGGCCGCCAGAGGTCGCTGGGGGTTCTCGATGGCGCCGGAGAGAAACTGCAGCTCCTTTTCCACCAGGTAGCCGGCCACGGCAGGCTGGAGGTAGGCGGTGACGCCGGCGGTGGAGGCGTGGGCGCGGTGGGCGCTGCCAAAGGCATCGTTGACAAACAAGTCGGCCAGCGAGGCCAGCTTGCGGGCAAATTCCGGGTCGTTGGCTTCCTCTTCCGGGTAAAAGCGAACGTTTTCCAAGAGGGCCACCTGTCCGTTTTCCAGGCGGCTGACCACGGCTTCCGCCTCAGGGCCAATGCAGTCGGGGGCAAAGGCCACCGGCTGGCCCAAGAGCTGGGAAAGACGGGTGGCCACAGGGGCGAGGCTATTGCCCTCGCGGGTGATCTGGAGGGCGCCGGTCTCTTTGTCTTTTTTGATGGGGCGGCCCAGGTGGCTGGTGAGGATGACCTTGGCCCCCGCCTGGGCCAGAGCTTGGATGGTGGGCAGCGAGGCGCGGATGCGGGTGTCGTCGGTAATGTTGCCCTGGGGATCCAGAGGGACGTTGAAATCGGCGCGCACCAGCACACGCTTGCCGGTCAGATCAAAGCCGGATGACAGCAGGGATCCCAGTGTTTGTTTGGCCATCATCGTCCCTCCCCCTGGAACCAAGAGAATCGCTTTTTTCTTCCGTATCCTACCAGGGATCGGATCCCGGCGGGAAACAAGTGCTCTCCGGGTTTTCTCCCCACCGCCGGTGGCTGGAGCGATTGTAACGGTTTGCAAATAGAATAGATAATGTTGCTCATTGTCATCATCATGCGTGTAGCCATTGCTGGAGGAGGGCTGGCGGGGCTGGCCTGTGCCAAGTATCTGTGTGATGCCGGGCATCAGCCGCTGCTGTTTGAGCGGCGGGATGTGCTGGGGGGGCTGGTGGCCGCCTGGAAGGATGCCGACGGGGACTGGATTGAGACGGGTTTGCACAACTTTTTCGGCGCCTACCCCAACACCTTGCAACTGTTCCGGGAGCTGGGCATCTCCGATCGCCTGCAGTGGAAGGAACACAGTTTGATCTTCAACCAGCCGGACAAGCCGGGCACCTACTCCCGCTTTGACCTGCCGGACATTCCCGCTCCCTTCAACGCCATTGTCGGCATCCTGCGCAACAACGACATGCTCACCTGGAGCGAAAAGGTGAAATTTGCCCTGGGCCTAGTGCCGGCCATGGTGCGGGGCCAGCGCTACGTGGAGCAGATGGATCGCTACAGCCTCTTAGAATGGCTGCGCCGGCAGGGCATTGACGAGCGGGTCAACACGGATATTTTTATCGCCGTCTCCAAGGCGTTGGCCTTCATCAACCCAGACGAGATCTCGGCCATGGTGCCCCTGACGGCCCTGAACCGCTTTTTGCGCCAAAAGGACGGCTCGAAGATCGCCTACCTGGATGGCGCCCCGCCGGAGCGGCTTTGCCAGCCGATGGCGGACTCCATCATAGCCCGCGGCGGCCAGGTGCATTTGAATGCGGTGCTGCAGGCCATCGACCTCAACCCCGACGGCAGTGTAGCGGGCTTTCGCTTTCTCACCCCTGCCGGGCCGCTTCAGGTCACCGCCGACGCCTACGTCTCAGCCCTTTCGGTGGATGCACTCAAAGAGCTGCTGCCGGCCCGGTGGTGGGAACTGCCCTATTTTCAGCAACTGCGCGAGCTGGAAGGGGTGCCGGTGATCAGCCTGCAGATTTGGTTTGACCGCAAGCTCACCCACATCGACCACTCGCTGTTTTCCCGCTCGCCGCTCTTGAGCGTGTATGCCGACATGAGCAATACCTGCCGCGGCTATGCGGATCCACAGCGCTCGATGCTGGAGCTGGTGCTGGCCCCGGCTGCCGAGTGGATCGACCGCAGCGACGAGGAGATCTTCGCGGCCACGCTGGAGGAGCTCCAAAAACTCTTTCCCCAGCACCTCACCGGCCCCAACCCGGCGCGGGTGCGCAAATGGGTGGTGGTGAAAACGCCGCGCTCGGTCTATAAGGCCACACCGGGCCGGCAGCAATACCGTCCCACTCAGGTCACCCCCATCCCCAACTTTTTCTTGGCGGGCAGCTACACCCTGCAACCCTTCCTGGGCAGCATGGAGGGGGCCATCCTCTCCGGCAAGTGGGCAGCCGAGGCCATCAGCAAGGGGAGCCCATCCCCGGCGGCTGCGCTCTCAAGGTTGGCAACCGCAGGGGTTTGATCGCCTCATTTGGAGCAACCTGACTGTCGGGGCTATCCAGCCTGTCCGCTTTCCCGTAGTGTTGAGATGTGCCCTCGCTGTCCCCATCTGGCCCCGCGCCCCTGGAGATGAGCCCGATGAGTCCGCTGGAGCAATCTTTTGCCCTCTGCCGCCAGATCACGGCCAAGCACGCCAAGACGTTTTATTTGGGATCCCTGCTCTTGCCTCGACCCAAGCGGCGGGCCATCTGGGCCATCTATGCTTGGCTGCGGCAGACCGATGAGTTGCTGGATGGGCTGGAGGCCAGCCAGACGGCGGTGGAAGTCACCCGCAGCAAGCTGGAGCAGTGGGGATCCCATCTGGAGTCCTTGTTCCAGGGGGGGGAGCCGCAAGCCCCCACCGACCTGGCCTTGATCCACACCATCCACACCTACCGCCTCTCGATTGAGCCCTTCCGCGAGATGTTACGGGGGCAAAGCATGGATCTGGACACCCGGCGCTACGCCACCTGGGAAGACCTGCGGGTTTACTGCTACCGGGTGGCCGGGGTGGTGGGGCTGATGTGCTCGGAGATCATGGGGTTTGTGCCGGGTCGGGATGGCCGCGAGGAGGCGGTGGCCCTGGGGATCGCCATGCAACTGACCAACATCTTGCGCGATGTGGGGGAAGATGCCCGCCGCGGGCGGATCTATTTGCCTCTGGAGGACTTGCGCCGCTTCAACTACTCAGAGCGGGATTTGTTTAACTATGTCATCGACGAGCGCTGGATGGCCCTGATGGACTACGAGATCCGGCGAGCTCGAGAGCTCTATGCCCAAGCGGAACGAGGGATCCCTACCCTGCAGTCGGACTCCCGCTGGCCGGTGGCCGCTTCTTTGATGCTCTACCGGCAGATCCTCAACGCCATCGAGCGCAACCACTACCAGGTGTTTCGCACTCGGGCCTATGTGTCCACCCTGAGCAAGGCGCTGGCGCTGCCGGTGGCCTGGTGGCGCTCCAACTACTACGGCTATTAGTAGTGACAGCAAGCCGTTTCCCACTGCGGATCCCAGTGGGCAAGCCCCAAACCCGTAAAGAGCGAGGAAAACCTATGGTGATGCCCTATCGGCAAATCTGGGAAGACAGTTTAACCATCTTCTGGCGCGACTGGCTGGATCTGCGCGGGCGGGTCTGGCAGGTGGTGGCTTCGGGGCTGGTGGCCCCCCTCATCTACATCGTTGCTTTTGGGGTGGGGCTGGGCGGATCCCTGCGGGCCGAGGCCCTGGCTGACGTAGGCGGATCGACGGCGGCAGGTTCCTATTTACGCTTTATTTTGCCGGGGATGGTGGCTCTTTCGGCCATGACGATTAGCTTTGCCGGCACTACTTTCTCCATTTGTGGATCGCGGCTGTTTACCAAGAGCTTTGAAGAGCTGCTGCTCTTGCCGGTGCATCCGCTGGCGCTGCATTTGGGTAAGGTGTTGGCGGGCATTGCCCGCGGCCTGCTCACGGCCTTGGGAGTGTTGGCGGTGGGGGTGCTGGGGACAGGAGCCTGGGGCCTTCTTCATCCCCTGGCGCTGTTGGTGCTGCTTTTGGATTGCGCTGTCTTTGCCGGCATCGGGGTAATCGCCGGCTTAAAGGTGCCCAGCTTGGAGAGTGTGGGCGTGCTCACCAACTTTTTGATTACGCCCATGTCCTTTCTGGGGGCCACTTTTTTTGATCCCAGCCAGTTGCCAGGCTACCTACAGGTGCTGGTCTATTGCCTGCCCCTTTCCTACGCCAGCATCGGCATGCGGGCAGCCGCCTACCAGCCCCCTGCCCAGTTCCCCTGGTACACAGTGGCGGTGCTGGCGGGGTTGGCAACCCTTCTGGCCCTGGTGGGTGCCTACCTGTTTTCCCACCAGCAGGATTAG
>NZ_JANSJI010000249.1:3016-4217 GCF_047462475.1 Synechococcus sp. H55.11 | reverse complement strand
GCGCGAAGATTGACAACACAACCTTAAAACATCCGTTAAGTTCTGTCAACTGGCTGTGGGAAATCTGAGAAGGGATCCCCCAGCCTCAGCGGTTGGAGCGGCGACTGCCGGTGGGGGAGAAGAGGGCTTCCAGGGCCTGGCTGAGGGTTGGCTCCATCACCACCCGGTCTTCGTAGGCGGCGATGACCCGGGTGAGCTGGGGCAGGCGGCCCTGTTCTGCCTCCAGGTAGAGGGGCTGGACGTAGAGAAGCGAGGTCTCAATGGGCATGACCAGCAGGGTGCCCAGGTTCACCCGCGACCCGTGTTCGTTCCAGAGGGCGATTTGCTCGGAAATGGCGGGATCCTGGTTGACCCGCGCCTCTACCTGTTCCGGCCCGTAGATGAGGCGCTGCTTGGAAAACTCATACACCAGCAGCTTGCCGTAGTTTTCCCCATCGCAGCGGGCGGCCATCCAAGCCACCATGTTCTGCTTGTTGAGGGGGGTGAAGGGGGAAAGCAAGACAAACTCGGGCCGGTTTGGGGATCCCTTTTGTGGCTCCTCCGGCAAGGTGAGGATGAGGTACTGGGGCTGCATGGGAAGGCGTCGCCGGTTGCGGAATTGGTTGGGGATCTGCCACTGGTCTTCCCGGTTGTAGAAGAGGCGGGGATCCGTCATGTGGTAGGCGGCAAATTGCTGCACCTGCAGGCGGAAGAGATCCTGGGGGTAGCGGATGTGCCGCCGCAGCGGCTCCGGCATGGCCTCTAGGGGCTGGAACAGGCTGGGGTAGATGCGGGCGTAGGCTTGGATGAGGGGATCCCGAGGGTCGGCGATGTACCAGTCGATGCTGCCGTTGTAGGCGTCCAGCACCGCCTTGACCGAGTTGCGGATGTAGTTGAAGGGGAAGCCGGGCAGATGCTCGGAGTAGGGGTAGCGGCTGCTGGTGGTGTAGGCATCGAAAAACCAGTAGAGTTTGCCACCTTGAATCACCAAGTAGGGATCCTGGTCGTAGAGCAAAAAGGGCATCACCTGGCGCACCCGTTCCCGGATCTGGCGGCGATAGAGAAAGCGGCTGCTGGGGGAAAGCTCGCGGCTGAGAAGGATGCGCAGATCCCGGAAGTGCCAGGCGTAGAGAAAGCGCTGCCAGAGGTGGGGGATGGGCACGCCGCCCGTGCCGCGGTAGCTGCTGTAGACATAGCGATCGGCAGCGGGATAGTCCAGCTC
>NZ_JANSJI010000249.1:0-2916 GCF_047462475.1 Synechococcus sp. H55.11 | reverse complement strand
AGGCGGCACCTGGGCAAAGTCCAATTCCCGCGCAGCGTGCATCACCTGGCGCAGTTCCCCGCCAATGCGGTAGCGATCCACATCCACATCGGGAAACTGGTAGTAGGGACGGATCTCCTGCAGTTGGCGATAGGTGGCCAAGAGGGGCTCCGTATCCCAAAGACGCACGTTGCGCAGGGTGGATTGATTTTGCTGCAGCGTTGCCAGCGTCAGGGATCCCTCTTCTGGAAACGGCTTTACCTCCACCTCGGCCAGGCCAAAGCCGGCGCGGGTAAAGCGGATGTTGTGCTCAATGTAGGGGCGCTCCAGCTCTAGCTCGTTGGGCGTGACCAAAAGGGTTTGCACCAGTTGCGGGTAAAGCCGGGTGGTCAGCAGCCCAAACCCCAGGTAGGCCCCCCACAGCAGAGCCGGCGCCAGCAGGGAACTGGCCCAGGCAGGGCACCAGGATTTGAAAAAGGGAAGGCGGAGGCGGATCCCCTGGCGGGCCAAAACCCAGAAGCCAATGGCCGTCAGGAAAGCCACCCCGCTCATTAGAGTGGTGGCTGGCAGGGTGGCGTGGACATCGGTAAAACCGGCGCCAAAGACAACGCCACGGGTGGAGTAGAGCAGCTCATAGCGATCCAGCCAGTGGCCCCAGGCGCGCAGCAAAAACAGGGCTCCGCCCAAGATTAGCAAGTGCCGCTGGGCAAACAGGGAAAGGGCCAGCGTCAGCCGCTGCTCCGATAGCCCTAGCTCCACCAGGTAGATGAGCGCTGTCGTGATCAGAGTGAGCAGCACCAAGTTGAAGCACCAGTGCTGCAGCGTCTCCCAAAAGGGCAGGCCGAAAAGAAAAAAGCCCAGATCGCGCCTAAAAATCGGATCCGACTCCCCCACAGGCACTTGGTGCAGCCAGAGCAGCAGCGCGAACCAGTGCTGAGAAAGAGACCAGGCCAAGCATCCACTCAACCCCAGCGCGATCGCCCAGGCCCCTGTCAGGGTCGCTCCCCGCCAGCAGGCGCGGATGTTGGATCCCACCACCGCCAGGGCAAAACCAAAGGCGCCCAGGCCCAGCCCCCAGCGGGCAAATACCCGCGTCCACAGCACCGGCAGGGCGTTCAGCTCGGCAAACCAGGCCAGATCTACATAGAAGGCCGCCAAGCCGCTGATGGCCAGGATCCCTAGTCCAATCCAAAGTAACAGGAGCAACCCTCGCCGCAACCGCTCCATGGACTCAGGGCATCCCACTCAAACTCGCTCTTGATCCTAGCCCTTGCACCGCCTCCAGCAAGCCCGCCGGCCCGCCGTCCACCCGCACCACCGGGATCCCGACTTGGGCCTGCAACTCTTGCCAGCTCAGATCGTCTAGAAAGCGCTCCCCATCCTTAAGAGCAATCTGGGGCAAAAGTAGCCCATCGTAACTTGCCAAGTTTTCAACGGATTTCAAAGCGCTGAGGATGTCCTGCCCTGTCAGCAGCCCGGTTACCGTCAGGGTTTGTCCCCAGAATTGGCTGGCAATGGGCAACAGATCCAACTGCAGCCCCCGAATGCTGTTCATCCGCTTGACCACGGGCTGGAAGGCCTGTTCCACGGCGTTGCCCACCACCCAGAGAACTTTGAGGGGAGCAGGGATCCCAGCCGGCAGCCGCACCTGCTCGAACTCGCTCAAGAACAAGCGCAGGGATCCCACTCCATTGCCCAGTTGGGGGTAATCTTCGTAGTGCTCTGCCGGCGGCAATTCCCGACCCGCCAGCAGATACCACTCATCAGCCAGCCAGGCAAAGGTGGATCCCAATTCTTGCCGAAACTGCGCCTGCAGCGCTTCCACCTGCGCAATCACCTCCGCCGCTTTGGCAGCATCCACCGGGATTAGCTCATCATTGGGGGGGCGAAAGCGGGTTAGCCCCACCGGCACCACCGCCGCCGAGAGGACGGTCGGGATCCCTTCGACGGGTTGGCCAAAAGCGGCCAAGTCCAGAAGGGTGCGAGTTAGCTGCTCCCCATCGTTCCAGCCTGGGCAGACCACCACCTGGGCATGCAGTTGCAGTCGGTGTTGGCGAAACCAGGCCAACTGCTCCAGGATCAAACCGGCACGCGGGTTTTTGAGCAGGCGGCTGCGCAGCTCCGGCTCCGTGGCATGAACCGAGACATAGAGAGGAGAAAGGCGCAGGCGGGCGATGCGCTCCCACTCGGCAGCGGTCAGGTTGGTAAGGGTGAGGTAGCTGCCGTAGAGAAAGCTGAGGCGGTAGTCGTCGTCTTTGAGGTGCAGCGTTGCCCGCATCTCAGGGGGCTGTTGGTCGATAAAGCAAAAGGGGCAGGCGTTGTTGCATTGGATGAGACCATCGAACAAAGCCGTCTCAAACTCCAGCCCCAGATCCTCGTCCATGTCTTTTTCCAGCTCAACCGTGCGCTGGATCCCTTGGTTGTCCAGGATCTCCAGGCAGAGATATTCATCAGCACACAAGAAGCGATAGTCAATGAGGTCGCGGGGCCGCTCGCCGTTGATGCTCACCAGGGCCTCCCCAGGCCGAATGCCCACCTTTGCCGCCAGGGATCCGGCCACCACAGCGCTGATGCGGGCGGGCTTGAGGCTAGCACGAGACATGGCGCGCCCAGAGCCTAAACCTACTCCAAACAGCGGCGAATTGCTGCTTCCAGCTCCGACTGGCTGAGCTCGGTAACCACAAACACCTCTTGCACGCTGCTGCCCTTGCGGGCAACCAACTTGTATCCCCCTCGAATGGGCACCGAAACCCGCAACTGCAACTGCGGGATCCGCCCCCGACTGCAAGATAAGGCACCGGGAGTCACGGTTTTGATGCCCGCTTGCCGGGCCAGGCGCTCCAGGACAGGGATCAGCCCAGAAATGTGAGTGGAGTGGTTCCAAACCAGACGGCCAGAAGGCTCAGACATAGCGGCAACGCAACAGTGAGGGGGGCT
>NZ_JANSJI010000248.1:0-17136 GCF_047462475.1 Synechococcus sp. H55.11 | reverse complement strand
TAACCCCCATAAACTCATCCCGTCAAGAGATAACTCAAAGTTTTTTCGGCGGAGAAGGGATCCGGATTCGCCGTTAGACTGGTGAGGGGATCTTGAGGTCGGATGGCTCTATGGGTATTGTGATTGGGACCGCAGCTCCTGACTTCAGCCTGCCTGCAGTGGGGAAAGGGATCCCAAAGGGGGCCCAGATTTCGCTGGGGGCCTATCGGGGCAAGAGCAAGGTGTTGCTGGCTTTTTACCCGGCGGACTTCTCGCCGGTGTGTACGAGCGAGATGCGCTGTTTTCGGGAGGATTGGGGAGCTTTTCGGGCAGCAGGGTGCGAGATCTTGGGGATTAGCAGTGATCCCGTCTCCAAGCACGAAGCCTTTGCCGAGCAGCTCAAGCTGGAGTTTCCTTTGCTGAGCGATGTGGACAGGAGGGTGAGCCAGCAATACGGGGTGGATAGTCTGCTGGGGATACGGCGGGCCTATTTTGTGGTGGATAGCCAAGGGATCCTGCGCTACCAGCATGTGGAGTGGCTGCCCATCTTCAAGCGGGACAACCGCGAGCTGCTGGAGGCGGTGAGGGCAGTTGACTAGGGGCGGGCTCTTTCTGGGCTGGACAGACAGATCTGCTGGGCCTGGCCGCTGTCGGGCAAGAGGAGGGGGGCCTGGCCAAGGGGCTCAAGGATCCAGGTGCGTTTGGGTGGGATCCAGCCACCGTGGCGGGGCTCGATCTCCAGGATGAGCTGGTTGGCCTGCTGGTGCAGGCGGAAGGTGGTGGTGGCCCACTGGCCGCTTGAGTAGGCGAGGGTTTGGCCGTCGTCTTCGTAGAGGGTGAAGCTGCCGTCACCGGGGTAGAGTTTAAGGCGCAGTTGGTCACGGCGCAGGTCGGTGGTGGACTGGCAGGGAGGAGCTAAGGGCAGGATAGAGCCGCTGCGCACAAAGAGAGGCAGTTGGTCAAGGGGGGCGGGGGCCAGCACATAGCCAGGGCCGCTGTGGGCCTGGCCTGTCCACCAGTCAAACCAGGTGCCCGCCGGGAGATAGACAGCGCGGCAGCGGATCCCCGGACGGACGACGGGGGCAGCTAGGAGGGCGGATCCCAGCATGGCTTGATCGGAGATCTCGTAGGTCTGGGGATCGTCAGGGAATTCGTAGAACAGGGGGCGCAGGATGGGGGAGCCGGTTTGGCTGGACTCCCAGAAGAGGCTGTAGAGGTAGGGCAACAGTTGATAACGCAGCTGGATGGCCTGTCGAGCAATGGCTTCCACCTCAGGGCCAAAGCTCCAGGGTTCGTGGGGGCGAGTTCCCTGAGCACTGTGGCCGCGCATGAGGGGATAGAGGAGCCCCATTTGCATCCAGCGGGCAAACAGTTCAGGAGTAGCGTTGCCCCCGAAGCCGCCGATGTCGGCGCCGACAAAGCTAACTCCCGACAGGCCCAGGTTGAGGAGCATGGGTAGGGACATCTCCAGATGTTCCCAGGAGGATTGGTTGTCTCCTGTCCAGACGGCAGCCCAGCGCTGGATCCCGGCAAAGCCGGAGCGGGTGAGGACAAAGGGGCGCTGGTTGGGGCAGAGCTGTTCTAGACCCTCGCGGGAGGCGCGGGCCATCAGGAGGCCATAGAGGTTGTGCACCTCGGCGTGGGTGGTGCGCTCTTCGGGGGATCCTTGGGGGGCGTCGGGGGGGATGTCCACAATTTGGCCCCCATCTCCAAAGGGGCGGTCGTTGAGGGCCGGCTCATTCATGTCGTTCCAGATGCCATCCACACCGGCTTGAGTGAGAACCCGCTGCCAGGATCCCCACCACTGCCGCACTGCGGGGCGCGAGAAATCGGGGAAGAGAACTTTGCCCGGCCAAACATAGCCGTGGAAGAGGTGGCCGTCGGCGCGGCGAATGAAGAAGTCTTGGGCCAGGCCCTCGTCAAAAACGGCGTAGTCGGCTTCGGGATCGAACTTGACGCCGGGATCCACAATGGCCACCACTCGAAAGCCGGCTTCATGCAGCCGGGCCGTGAGGCGGGCGGGATCGGGGAAGCGGCGGGGATCCCAGGTGAAGACGCGGTAGCCGCGCATGTAGTCGATATCCAGGTAGATGACGTCGCAGGGGATCTGGCGCTGGCGAAATTGCTCGGCAATGTTCTGTACTTGAGCAGCGCTGGCGTAGCTCCAGCGGCACTGCTGGTAGCCGAGGGCCCAGAGCGGAGGCAGGGGGGTTCGCCCGGTGAGTTGGGTGTAGGTCTGGAGCACCAAGGCGGGGGTAGGGCCGTAGATGAGGTAGTAGTCCAGCTCGGGGGCGCGCACTTCGATGGCCCACTGTTCAGGCTCCGCCTGGCCCAGGTCGAACTGGCTCCAGTGGGTGCAGTGCAGGAAGAGGCCGTAGCAGAGGCCAGGGCGGAGGAGCAAGGCAAAGGGAATGGCCAGATAGAGGTTGTCACTGTGGGCGTCGTAGCCCCAGCAGTCGCGGGTCCAGTGGCTGTAGCGCCGGCCCCGCTTGTTGAGCAGCCCAGCCCGTTCTCCCAGGCCGTAGATGTGCTCGGCGGGGTGGAGGGATTTAACCAGGCGGATGCTCTCGGATCCCCAACTGAGGCCCCCAGAGATATCGGCACAAAAGACCTGGCCCTGGGGATCGCGAAAGCTGAAGCAGAGGGGATCCCGGTCGATCTGCAGTTGCACCAGAGAAGTGCTGAGGTGAACTTGGGTGGGGCTTTCCTGCAGCTCAAAAGGAGCCGGCGGCCACTCTTCATCCGCCAGAGCCACATCCCAAGAACGACGGGGCAAAAACTCGCCACTGGGGCTAAAGCGCAGCCGCAGCAGACGAGGGGTGAGCACCTGCACAGACCAGCAGCCCTGAGTACAGAGGAGACGGATCCCCCTGGGATGGGCCTGAAGTTCCTGCAGGGATCCACAGGTTTGCCTCTGGGGCTGGCCGAAGATCTCGCTAGCTTCCAGCATGGTTTGGGGGCAGATGCTGCCCTCAAGGCTAACCCAAGGCCGCAAGGGAGCAGGCAGCTCCCCACTCTTGTGCGCAGCCAACTCTGCTCCCATCGGTACATCTTTTTAGAAGAGCAGCAGCAATGATTGGCTAGCTCAAACCTCAAAATCCATCGCGAAAACGAGGTGGCAATGGCTCTGAGGATCCCGGCGATAAAACTTCTCCCCTCGCTGTTGCTTTTGGGGGGGTTGTCCGCCCCTGTTGGGGCCTACCCGGTCAGACCGGAAACGGTCATGTCTCTGCAACAGGGGGATCACGCCCAAGCTCTGCCCAGAGCCAGGACAGAGCAGCGCTTCCAGGTCGTGACGTTGGCAACCGGGTTGGAGCATCCTTGGGGGATGGCGTTTCTGCCAGACGGAACCATCCTGGTGACCGAACGTCCGGGCCGGCTGCGCCGAGTTACCGAGCAGGGGTTGGATCCCCAGCCCATCGCTGGGGTGCCAGAGGTGTTTGCCCGCGGCCAGGGAGGGCTGCTGGATATTGCCTTGCACCCCAACTACGCAGAGAACGGCTGGATCTACTTGTCCTATGCAGCTCCTGGGCCAGGCGGCGGGGGGACGCGAGTGGCGCGGGCCCGCCTGGGAGAAAGAGGACTCCAGGATCTGGAAGTGATTTTTGACATGGAGCGCAAAACCCCTGCCCAACAGCACTTCGGCTCCCGCCTGGCCTTTGACAAAGAAGGGTTTCTCTACATCAGCACCGGCGACCGCGGCGAGCGGGATCGGGCCCAGGATCTGGGGGATGCTGCCGGCAAGGTGTTGCGCCTTACTGACACGGGCGGGATCCCGGCGGACAATCCTTTTGTGAATCAAGCGGGGGCTTTGCCGGAAATTTTTACCTATGGCAACCGCAACATTCAGGGAATGGCCCGCCACCCCGAGACAGGGGCCATTTGGACGCACGAACATGGGCCGCAAGGGGGGGACGAGATCAACATCTTGGCCCCCGGCGTCAACTACGGCTGGCCCCTGATTACCCATGGTCGGGAGTACAGCGGCGAACCGGTCGGCCAAGGACTGGCGGCAGCTCCTGGATTGGCTTCGCCGCTGCTGCACTGGACGCCCTCCATTGCCCCTTCCGGCATGGCCTTTTATACAGGAGATGCCTTCCCTGAATGGCGAGGCAACTTATTCGTGGGGGCTTTGGCGGGACAGCATTTGGCGCGTTTGGTACTAGATGGGGATCGCGTTGTGGCAGAAGAGCGCCTGCTGCAAGGGGCGGTGGGTCGCATCCGGGATGTGCGCCAGGGGCCGGATGGCTTGCTCTACTTGTTGACCGATGCCCCCAACGGATCCCTGTTGCGCTTGGAGCCAAGCTCTTGATTGGGGTTAAGCTACATGGCCCTAGTCCTGTGGGATTAGCCCCAGCAGAGTTTCCTAACTCCCACTGCCGCTACTACAAGAACTTGACATCTTGCTCAATGGGGAGTGGCTCTCCTGTTTGGGCATCTGTATTTTGGCAGGCAAAGCACTCCTCTGGAGTTAGCCTAATAACCTGCCCTGGAGCCGGCAGAAGGAACATCCTTAGCTCTTTGGTTGGGATCAGGACAGTTTTGCCATTTGGGGCCTTGCGCTTGTGTTTTTCGTCGGCGAAGGTTCTGACAACGCAAGATATGGGATAGTAGTCGCCGTTTTGGAGCTTAGCTTCCAAAAGCGCTCTCCAGTAAGGGCTGTATCCGAAAATCCACTGACCCTTAGAAAACTTGAGATCGAATGCTTGACTCCAAATTCTGCTGTAAAAAGTGATAATCGATGTCCTGACTTTGTAGGCTCCTGTTATCTCCTCCAAGTGAGATAAAAACTCGCCGGCAGTCAATGCTTGAGGAGGATTGGCAAAGGGACTCATGAAGCATCTCCTGGCTTTTGGTTACAGGCAGGGGATACCTGGGTCTTCCCAGTCTACCCAAATCGAAACACCTGCCCAGCGGCCAGGAGTCTGTTAGAAGCTGTCCGTCCTCGTTGTCGATAGCCCGTGGCTCCCCATCAAAGGCAGGGGAGCCTGTAGATAGAAGCAGCACTCAGGAGGAGAAGCTGGGGATCCGTCTGCTGAAAACTGGTGCCGGCTGGGACACAAAAACCTCTCGATACCGGCATTTTTTCAGAAACAGCGCCAACGGTAGCCAAAGGTGCTCAAAAGCTGAGGCTCTCCCAAGAGACGTTGATGTCTTCCAAGAGCAGCGACTTGTTGTAGATCTGCAGAATGATCAACAAAAAGACGGCGAACAGAGCCATGAAGACCGCCATCAGGGGCGTGGTGCCCCAGCCAGGGGCCACTTTGCCGTATTCCGAGTTGAGGGGACGCAGCAGATCGCCCAGTTTGGTACGAATGGCCATAGGTTCTCGCGATAGGTCAAAGACAGGACAGGATGGATTTATCAAGTTGGGAGTGATCAGGGCGGCGGAGCGCTGCTGCTCAGCACCGTCAAGACAGCCGCCCCCTAAAATCAGGCTATCAGAATCTGGCCGAACCCTTTTGTCTCAGGCAATGAATTGTAAACTTGTGTAATACTATAGTCGAATACCCTCAGGATCGAAGATATGGAGCCCACCTTTTCCCTGATTGTGGCGATCGCGGCAGTTACCATCTGCATCACCGCGTTTGCCATCTACACGGCCTTTGGCCCCCCTTCTAAGGACTTGCAGGATCCCTACGAGATGCACGAGGATTGAAGCCGGTTGTTTTGCGGTTCCGCTGCATGCCTGTTCGTTTGCCCTCCCGTCTCTCTTTCCACAAATACCAGGGGCTAGGGAACGACTTTATCTTGGTGGACAACCGCCACCAGCCGCAGCCCTGCCTGACGCCTGAGGAAGCCGTTGCCCTCTGCAACCGCCGCTTTGGCGTGGGGGCAGATGGGGTTATCTTTCTGCTGCCGGGGCAGGAGGGGGCCGACTTCAGCATGCGCCTGTTCAACAGCGACGGCTCGGAGCCGGAGATGTGCGGCAACGGGATCCGCTGCTTGGCCCGCTTTTTGCAGGATCTGGGGATCCCTGGCCGAGACGGTGCCTACCCGATCCACACCTTGGCGGGGCGGATCGTGCCGCGGGTGCAGCCAAATGGCCTGGTGACGGTGGACATGGGGATCCCTCGCCTCTTGGCCGGGCAAGTCCCCACCACTTTGGCCAAACCGGATGCCAAGGTGATTCGGCAACCGCTCCCGGTGGCCGGGCGGGAGTGGCCGGTGACGGCGGTGAGCATGGGCAACCCCCATTGTGTGGTCTTCTTGGAAGAAGAGGGATCCCTGGAGGAGCTGGACTTGGAAAGGGTAGGCCCCCTGTTTGAGCATCACCCAGCCTTTCCCGAGCGCACCAACACCGAATTTGTGCAGGTGCTCGGCCCCAACCGCCTGCGGCTGCGGGTTTGGGAGCGGGGGGCAGGGGCGACGCTGGCCTGTGGGACAGGCGCCTGTGCCGCCCTGGTGGCCGCCGTTTTGGAAGAGCGGGCCGAGCCCCAAGCCACGGTAGAGCTGCCGGGAGGCAATCTGGAGATTCGCTGGGATCCCGATACCCAACACGTATGGATGACCGGGCCGGCCCTGCCTGTTTTCAGCGGCACCACGGCCGAGTGAGAGATCTCAGGCTCCCAAGCCCAGCAAGAGAAAGGCCAGCAGGGCGAGGATCCCGCGGGCAAGGCTCCAGCCCTGCCGCCAGATCAGCGCCACCGCCAGGCCCAGCAAGACCAACCCCAGCCCCAGACCAAAGCGGAGAAACAGGGGGTGCACCCATTGGTTGAGGGAGCGTTTGAGCCAGGGGAAGAACACCCCCAAGGCGAAGGCCAGCCCCACCGGGATCCAGTCGATCCAACCCGTCCGCTCCCAGCCCCCCACCAGGTAGAAGCCGGCCAGGCAAAGGCCTAGGCAGAAAAACAGCACGCGCCTGCCGGGATAGTCTTGTCGGTAGCTGGAAGCAAGACTGCGGGGCTCCTTGGGATGGGCCAAGACCAATGGCTCTACGGCGAAGCTTTCGCTCCACTCCGGTGCCTCATCCATTTGCCCGCGGCACCAGAGGTAAACGTTGACTTTTCGCAACCCCTGCAGCAGCGAGGCTTCCACGGCGTTGCGCACCACCTCCATCACCTGCAGGGTATCCACCACATCGCCGGGCAGCCGTTCCAGCAACACATTCAGCACCTGACCCTTCAGCTCCGCGCGGCCAAACAGCCGCAAATCGGCCAGCTTGTAGTCGAGGATTTGGTTTAAGGTCTTGAGCTGGCGACGCATGGGATCCCGGCACCAAGCCGTCTGACAGGTTTGCTCTCAAGTTTGCACATGACTTCGCTAGAACCAGTTTAGCGGTTGGGGAGGAAGCAACGGAAAAGCGGGATCCAGGGCAATCAAGTGCGCGTGCGAATGCACTGACGAATGCTGAGGTTGGACTGGTCCAGGTTGGCGAACCCGCCCAGGAGGGTGCCTTGGTTGTCCAAAAGCAGCAAGGCGGCCTGGCGGCGAAAATCGATCCCCGGCAGCACCTCGGCAGCCACCTCCTGCAGCCTCTGGATGGTTGCTCCCTCAAAATCGACGGAGACATAGACAAACGGAGAAACCAAGCGCGGATCCGTGGGCGCGCTCTCGCGGATGGCCTGTAAAACCAGGTTTCGCACCAGCAACAGCCCTCTGCCATCGACCAACACGATCTGGCGCAGCCGAGGGTTTTGCCCAAACTCCAGGGCCAAGCTTTTGGAAAGAGCTTCCGCTTGGGAGCGGGTTTGGCTGTTGGTCAAGATCACGGCCTGAATGCCGTCGTACTGACTTAAGTCGAGCCGATCCCCGGAAACGCTTTCCAGCTTGAGGTCAAGAGAGGCTTGGGGGTTGCCGCTGCTGGGGCAGTTGCCGGCTTGAGCTGGAGCCAACGGGCCCGCGGAGAGGAGAGCAAAGGTAGCAACCCCCAAAGCGACCAGTCTTTTTGGAAAGCCAAGCGGGCAGCAATTAGGTGGGGCCCCGCAACTAAGCAAAACTCGTTTCATAGCAGCAAGTTCTGGGGTGAGCTGGCCAAATCTTAACCAATCTTCATCTTTAGCTTTGGCGCTCTAGAGTACCTTTTGGGCTTCCCAAGCCTGTTGGGTTGCCAGCCAGCCTGCGCCCATAATGGAAAGCAGTTTCTCGTTGGCGGCAGATATGACTTCTGGCTCCTTGTTGGATGGCCTCAATCCTTCTCAACGCCAAGCGGTGCAACACTTTTGCGGCCCTTTGCTGGTGGTGGCGGGGGCAGGTTCCGGCAAGACGCGCACCCTCGCCTATCGCATCGCCCACCTCATCCGCCACTATCGGGTGGATCCGGGGGAGATTTTGGCCGTGACCTTCACCAACAAGGCCGCCCGCGAAATGAAAGAGCGCATCGAGCAGCTCTTTGCCCAGCAGGAGGCCCAGGAGCAGTTTGGGATCCCCTTGGAGCAACTGGAGCCGGCCCAGGCGACGCGGCTGAAATCGGCGGTTTACCGCCGCTGGATTAAACCCCTTTGGATTGGTACGTTCCACAGCCTATTTGCCCAGATCCTGCGCCTGGAGATTGAAAAATACCAGGATCCCAAGGGACGCAAGTGGACTCGTAACTTCTCGATTTTCGATGAATCGGACGCCCAATCCCTGGTTAAAGAGATTGTAACTAAGCAACTCAACTTAGATGAGCGCAAGTTCGATCCAAGATCGGTGCGCTACGCCATTAGCAATGCCAAAAACCAGGGTTGGACTCCTCGCGATTTAGAGCGCCACCAGCCCAACTTCCGAGGCCGCATCCTCGCTCAGGTTTACGAGCTCTACGAAGATCAACTGGCGGCCAACAATGCCCTCGATTTCGACAACTTAATTTGGATCCCGGTGCAGCTTTTTCGTCAAAATGAGCAGGTCTTGGCCTACTGGCACCAGCACTTTCGGCACATCTTGGTGGACGAATACCAAGATACCAACCGCACCCAGTACGAGCTGATCCGGCTGCTGGCAACCAACAGCGAGACCCGCCGCTCCGAGTGGGACTGGACCAATCGCTCCCTCTTTGTGGTGGGCGATGCGGATCAAAGCATCTATCGCTTTCGGGGGGCTGATTTCACCATTTTGCTGGAGTTTCAAGAGACCTTTGGCGATGGCCTGCCGGACGACGATACCCGCACCCTGATCAAATTGGAAGAAAACTATCGCTCCACCGCCACGATTTTGCAGGCGGCCAATACCCTCATCGAGAAAAACACCGAGCGCATTGACAAGGTTCTCCGGCCAACGCGCCATCAGGGCAGTTTTATCATCTGCCATCAGGCCGAAGATGAGATGGCCGAGGCTGAGTTTGTGGTCAACGCCATCCGACGATTACACGGCCAAAATCCCAACTCTTCCTGGGGAAATTTTGCCATTCTCTACCGCACCAACGCCCAATCTCGCCCCTTTGAAGAGGTTTTGCTGCGGTGGGGGATCCCTTACACGGTGGTGGGCGGGCTGCGATTTTACGATCGCAAAGAGATTAAGGATGTGCTGGCCTATTTGCGGGTTGTGCTCAACCCTGCCGATTCTTTTAGCCTGTTGCGCATTATCAATGTGCCGCGGCGGGGTATCGGCAAATCGACTCTGGACAAGCTAACCGAAGCGGCGGCTGCCTTAAATGTACCCCTGTGGACTATCCTCAGCGACGAGGCTTCTGTCACCAACCTGGTGGGGCGTTCGGCCAAGCCGGTTCTTCAGTTTGCCGAGCTTATCCAGCATTGGCACAGACAGATGGCCCAGGTTTCGGCTGCCGCCCTCCTGGAGGGGCTGCTGCGGGATTGCGGCTATCTGGAAGATCTCAAGGCCCAGGGCACAGAAGAGGCCGAGGAAAGGATCGCCAACGTGATGGAACTCTACAACGCGGCCCGCCAATTTGAAGAAGAACAGGAGGATCCCAGCCTTGAGGCTTTCTTGAGCAATGTGTCTTTGGCTTCCGATTTGGACAACCTTCAGGAGGGAGCTGAGAAAGTTTCGTTAATGACGTTGCACGCTTCCAAAGGGCTGGAGTTCCCGGTGGTGTTTTTGGTGGGGTTGGAACAGGGCCTATTTCCCAATTTTCGCGCCCTGGAGGATCCCGCTGCTTTGGAAGAGGAACGGCGCCTCTGCTACGTGGGCATCACCCGCGCCCGCGAGCAATTGTTTCTCTGCCACGCCAGCGAGCGGCGGCTCTACGGCAACCGGGAACCAGCTATTCCCTCTCTATTTTTAAGCGAGCTGCCCCAAGAGCTAATCCAATGGGAGAGAGGCAGGGGGCTTTCGTTCTCCGCCGACAACGCGGCTGCGGCCACGCCCAAAGCAAAGGCTGCTCGCCGCCAAAGCCGTTCCTCCCAGTGGGCAGTTGGGGATCGCCTGCAACATCCCCAATTCGGACAGGGGCAAATTACCCACGTGTTCGGCAGCGGCGAACGGATCACCCTGGCGGTGAGGTTTCCCGCCATCGGCCAGCAGAAAATCTTGGATCCCCGCATCGCGCCCATTCAAAAGCTCAGCTAGCTAGCTGGGCCCGAAACCGCTTTGGAGATGGATGGCGTAGCGGTATGGGTCTCATCCTTTTTGTAGGTGCCTTCATCTCGCCCAGAACTTGCTTGGAATAGGGCGGGTTGGCAGGGATCCCTTTTGTCGTGTAGAAATGTGAAGGCTTGCTAGGGCAAGGCCCCTGAAAAGATCACAAGGCCGACCATCCGGGTTTGAACCCTTTCCCCAGGTGGGCAGTCTAGCCGGATGGGCCGTCGTTTTTGGGTTGTGAGGCGGGCTTGTTCTCTTCGAGGGCAGTTACAGCGGGCAAGCGAGTGGTAGGTGGCTGATGCGCTGCAGCAAAAGGGGAGCTAGGCTACTCATCCTGCCGGCAGGACAGAGCTCCGGCTCGGCAAGGCAACTCCCTCTAGCTTTTGCCTTCGCTCTGGCGTTGCTTGTGGGCGTTCCCGGCTCTGTCGCCTATACCCAGATGGTTTGGGCCCAGCGTCCGGTGGAAGGCGGCGGCCAAGGTAGGGCGCCGCGCCCTGTCTCGGTGGATGTGGCCACAGCCCAGGTGGGATCCCTGGGGGCCGACTTGCGCTACACCGGCACCACCCAGCCCCTGCGGCAGGCGACGCTGCGCACCCGGATCGAGGGGCTGTTGCTACAGCTAGCGGTGGATGTCGGGGATCCGGTGCAAGCGGGGCAACTGCTGGGTCAGTTGGATCCCACCCTGCTGCAGGCGGCTCTGCTGCAGGCCCAATCGCAACTGGCGGCGCAGGAATCTCAGGTGGCCCAGGCGCAGGCGCAACTGAGCAATGCCCGCACCCAAGTGGAGCAGGCCCGCCTGAACCTTTTGCAACTGGAGGCCGATGCCGAACGCCTAGGACAACTGGCGCAAGAGGGAGCTGTTTCCGCCCAACAGGCGGAACAAGCCCGCACCGCCGCCCGCACGGCTGCTCAGGCCTTGCGCTCGGCAGAGGAACAGGTACGTGTCCAAGAGCAAGCGGTGATCGCTGCCCAGCGCCAGGTGGACGCCCAGGGATCCCTGGTGGCCCAGGCCCAGGAGCGCCTTTCCTACACCCAACTGCGCTCGCCCCTGACGGGGGTGGTGCTCTCCCGGCAGGCGGATCCGGGCGCTTTTTTGAACGCGGGGGCAGACGTGCTGACGGTGGCCGATTTCAGCCAGGTGAGGGTGGAGTTTCCCCTTTCTGAATTGGAGCTGGCGCGGGTGCAGGTGGGCCAAGCCGTTCAGGTGGAATTGGACGCCTTTCCTGGCCAACGCTTCGCTGGACAAATTGCCCGCATCTCCCCGGCTGCCGATCCCCAGGCCCGCCTGATCCCGGTTGAAGTGGTGATCCCCAACCCCGGCGGCCGCATCGGCAGTGGCTTGTTGGCCCGAGTGGAGCTGACCAGGCCGCAGGCGCAGCGGGTGATCGTGCCAGCCACAGCAATTCAACAGAACGAGCCGGGTGCAGCCCTGGTCTTTGTGGTGGAGCGGCAGGGGGAAACGGCGCGGGTGTTGGCCCGCCCGGTGCAACTGGGAGCACAGCGGGATGGCCAGGTGGAGATCGTGTCGGGATTGGAAGCTGGCGAGCCGTTTGTGGTGCGCAGCGCTGCCCCTTTGCAAGATGGGCAGGAAGTGCAGCTAAGTGTCCTCTCGGAACGATTCTAAACGTTTATCAAAGGAGCTACGCCCATGACCCCAGCCCCGAGCGGACTCAGCCTCAGCGGCCTGGCCATCCGCCGCCACATTGGCACCCTGATGCTGGCTTTGGCGGCGATCGTCATGGGCTTCTATTTCCTCACCCGCCTGCCGGTGGATCTGTTGCCCTCGATTGTCTATCCCCGCATTGGCGTGCGGGTGGAGCTGGCGGGAGTAACCCCAGAGGTGGCCGTCGAGGAGATTACCCGCCCTCTGGAAGACTCGCTTTCCACTGTGGAAGGGGTGGAACAGATCTATTCCACCACCCGCGAAGGGCAAGTCCGGGTGGATCTCTTCTTTGCGCCGGGGGGCAACATCGATCAAGCCCTCAACGACACCACGGCGGCGGTGAACCGAGCCAGAGGACGGCTGCCGGATGGGGTTTCGGCTCCCACGGTGTTTAAGTTTGACCCTTCCCAGTTGCCCGTTTATGAGTTTGCCCTGAACGCGCCCGGGCTGACGGATGTGGAGCTGCGCCGCTTTGCCGAGGAAGAGTTGGCCCGCGAGTTGGGCGTGGTGCCGGGGGTGGCCACGGTGGATGTGGCCGGGGGCACTCTCGAAGAGGTGCAGGTGGATCTGGATGTGGAGCGGCTGCAGGCATTGGGGCTGGGCCTGACGGATGTGCTCGGCCAACTGCAGGCCCGCAACCAGGATCTTGCCGGGGGACGGATCCGCGGCGAGCTAGTGGAGCCTTTGACGCGCACAATAGGCCGGTTCCGCAGCCCGGAAGATATTCAAGCGCTGCGCTTCAACACCCCCAGTGGAGGGACGGTGCGCCTAACAGACTTTGCCACGGTGGCCGTGCGCCCTGCTGCCGAGGGGGTGCGGGTGACCTTGAATGGAGAGCCGGCTGTGCGCCTGAGCATTCAAAAGCAGCCGGATGCCAACACCATCCGCGTGGTGGACGGGATCCGTCGCCGCCTGGAACAACTGCGGGCCGCCGGCCTCATTCCGCCGCAAGTAACCCTGATCCCCACCAGCGACGAGTCCCGCTTCATCCGCAGCTCGATTCAAAGTGTGGCTCTTGCCGGCTTGAGCGGGGCGGTGCTGGCCGGGCTGGCGGTGTTGCTGTTTTTGGGATCCCTGCGCCAAACCCTGATCGTGGTGACCGCCATTCCCCTGGCCACCCTGGCGGCAGTGCTGCTGATGGGCCTGTTCGGCCTTTCCATCAATATCATCAGCCTGGGAGGGCTGGCCCTGGGGGTGGGGATCGTGGTGGACAACGCCATCGTGATGTTGGAAAACATCGCCAAAGGAACAGAAGGGATCCCACGGCAGGACGCCCGTTGGTTTGGGCAGCGGGTGCTGGAGCAAGCGGAGCGCAGCAGCCGCCAGTTGGAATCGGCCCTGGTGGCCTCCACGGCCACCAACCTGGTGTCGGTGTTGCCCTTCTTGCTGGTGGGAGGTTTTGTTTCGCTGATTTTCAACGAGCTGATTTTGACCATCAGCTTTGCCGTGGCCGGATCCCTGGTGGTGGGCCTGACGGTGGTGCCGATGCTCACCTCTCGCCTGTTGACGATCCGCCGCAGCAGTGGGCTGTGCCACTGGGGCCCGATCCGCAGCTTTGGGCGGGGGATCCTGGGTGGCACCTATGCCTATCGACGGCTGCTGAGCCGCTTGTTGCGGCGACCGGCGCTGCCTATCCTGCTGGCTTTTCTCCTCCTGGGCGGGGGCAGCTATTGGATGGCCGGGCAACTGAACCAAGAGCTTCTGCCCCGCATCGCCACCGGGCAGGTGAACCTGTCTGCCAACTTTGCCCCCGGCACCACTCTGGAGACCAACCACCGCATCATGCAGGCGGTGGATCGCCTTTTGCTAGAGCAACCTGAGGTGGAGTATGCGTTCACCACGGCAGGCGGATCCGCCTTTGGGGGCAGCACTGTTGAGAACCCCCTGCGGGGCACCAGCACCATCACCCTCAAGCCCGGCACCGACGTGGGACGTTTCGTGGATCGGGTGAACGGGTTGATAGGCCAACTGAACTTGGTGGGATCCCGCATCCGCGTGTTTCCGGGCAGCGTCCGCGGCCTTTCCGCCCGCAATTCTGCCGTCAATGCCGAAGTGGACGTGGTGCTCCAAGGGGAGGCCACTCAGGCGCTTCAAGAGGCTAGCCGCAGGGTGTTGCGGGCCTTGGACGAGCAGGCTACCCTCTCCACCTTCCGCCCTGATGCCGACGATAGCCAGCCGGAGCTCCAGATTTGGCCGGATTGGGAGCGGGCCGCTCCCCTGCGCCTCAGCCTTCAGGACATAGGCCGGGTGGTGCAGACGGCGGTGCAGGGATCCGTGCCCATCCAATTGCAGCAGGGCAGCCGCCTTCTGGATGTGCGGGTTCGCCTGGCCACGCCCATCACCCAGCCTTCGCAACTGGAGCGCCTGCCCTTGGCTGTGCAGAATGGCCAGCCGCTGCGCTTGGGGGATGTGGCCAGGTTGCAGATGGGGGAGGCCCCCGGGGAAATTCGCCGCCTCAACCAACGGCAGGTGGTCATTTTGAACGGCAGCCTCAGGGCCGGAGCCAACCAGAGCGCTGCTGTCGCCGAGGTGGATGAGATCCTGTCGGGCCTGGAACTGCCTGCCGGCGTGACCCGCCTGCCCAGCGTGGCCTTGGAAAACAACCGGGAGCTGCGCAACAACCTGCTGCTGCTGGGATCCCTGGCAGCTTTTTTGGTGTTTGTGGTGATGGCGGTGCAGTATAACTCCCTCCTCGACCCGCTGGTGATCATGCTGACGGTGCCTTTGGCCCTCTCCGGCGGCATCCTGGGCCTGTTCCTCACCCGCACGGCAGTGGGGGCTACGGTGCTGGTGGGGGCGGTGCTGCTGGTGGGCATTGTGGTCAACAACGCCATCTTGATGGTGGAGCTGGCCAACCAAATTCGAGAGGAACAGGGCTTGGATTATCGCAGCGCCATGCTAGAGGCTGCCCCGCAGCGGCTGCGCCCGATCCTGATGACCACAGTGACGACGGTGCTGGGCCTGTTCCCCCTGGCGTTGGGCTGGGGAGAGGGATCCGAGCTGCTGCAACCGCTGGGGGTTGTGGTTTTTTCCGGCCTTTCTTTGGCGACGCTGCTGACCTTGGTGGTGATCCCTTGCTTCTACGTGCTGCTGCATAGAGGGGGAAGCAAAACCTCAACTCCCCCTTTTCCCAAGCTGGCGGTTGTCCCACCCGCGGCTTTGTCCGAGACTGCTGGTCAGTAGCTGGGATTGGCACTGTTAATCGCCGCTTGGAGATGTTTCGCAGCGAGGGATCCCTGGGGGCACCCACTGCTTTGCCGGTGGCCAAGGGGATTACGCCCTGCGCCTCGCCTTCAGCTACCAACCGGAAGAGCGCATCCTCAGCAGCATCCAGGTCATCGGAGAACACCTGCACAAACTCATGGACCAACGCTGACAGATCCCAGGCCAGAGGGAGATCCCAAGACTTCTAGGGATTCCAGGCGTGGTGGAAAACCCCCGGCCTGTCGATGCGCTCAAAGGTGTGGGCCCCGAAGAAGTCCCGCTGGGCCTGGGTGAGGTTCTGGGGCAGGTCGGCGGTGCGGTAGCTGTCGTAGTAGGCCAAGGAGGCGCTGATGGCTGGGATCGGGATCCCCAGGGCTGCCGCCGTGGCCACCACCCGCCGCCAGGAGCCCTGTCGCTCCTGGATCGCCTGCTTGAACTCCTCATCCAAAAGTAGGTTCACCAGCTCTGGATCCCGTTTGTAGGCTGATTGGATCTCGCCCAGAAAGCGGGCGCGGATGATACAGCCCCCTTTCCAAATCCGCGGGATCTCGCTGAAGGTATAGACATAGCCGTGGGCAACGGTGGCTTGCCTGAGCAGCGCCATCCCCTGGGCATAGGAACAGATCTTGGAACAATAGAGGGCGGCACGCAGATCTTCAAGGAAGCAGTCGGGATCCCCTTCAAAAGTTGCATCGGGCCCTTTCAACTGAGCAGAGGCAGCCACCCGCTCCTCTTTCAGCGACGAGAGGATGCGAGCTTGCACCGCCGCTTCGATGGTGGGCACCGGCACCCCCAAATCCAGGGCATCCTTGACCGTCCACAAGCCCGTACCCTTCTGCCCCGCCTTGTCCAAAATCAGATCCACCAGCGGCTTGCCCGTCTCCGGATCCAGCGTTCCCAAAATCTTGGCGGTAATCTCAATCAAAAACGACTCCAGCTCCGTCTCGTTCCAGGCCTGAAAAATCTCCTGCATCTGCGAGGCCGTCAGCTTCAAGCCCCGGCGCATCAAGTCATAAACCTCGGCGATCAGTTGCATATCGCCATATTCGATGCCGTTGTGCACCATCTTCACGTAGTGCCCGCCCCCTTTGGGCCCCAGGTAGGTAACGCAGGGGCCATCCGCCACTTGAGCGGCAATTTTGCTCAGGATGGGCTCCAGTTGGCGATAGGCTTCCGGGCTGCAGCCGGGCATGAGGCTGGGGCCGTTGAGGGCGCCCTCTTCGCCGCCGCTCACCCCCATGCCGACAAAGTGGATCCCGGTGGACTCCAGAGCCTCGGCGCGGCGATCCGTATCGGTGTAGAGGGAGTTGCCGCCATCGATGAGGATGTCTCCCGGCTCCAGCAGCGGCTTCAGCTCGTCGATCACCGCGTCTACCGGCGGGCCCGCCTTGACCATGATCAGGATTTTGCGGGGCCGCTCCATCATCTGCACCAATTCCGGCAGGCTGTAGGCAGGGGTGACCTGTTTGCCTTGGGCTCGCTCCCGCATGAACTGGTCGGTTTTGGAGCCGGTGCGGTTGTAGACGGCAACCGGAAAGCCGTTGCGCTCGACGTTGAGGGCCAGGTTTTCCCCCATCACCGCCAGGCCGATCACCGCAAAGCTAGGCTTGCTCATGGTTGGGGCACTATCGACACCTCACCCAATCTAGAGGTCGATCCGACCAACCGGGCTCAGGGATCCTGTTTTCTTCACTTTTGCCGGAGTGTAGGCTCAAGGACTCTCCGGATTTCCCATCCTTGCAGAGGAAGCACGTTCGAGATAGCTGCTGCCTCTGTGGCAACTGGATCAGCTAGAAACCACAGGAGCCCCGCCCTGTACCCGTAGGGTCAGG
>NZ_JANSJI010000247.1:0-920 GCF_047462475.1 Synechococcus sp. H55.11 | reverse complement strand
GGTGTTTGGAGCCGGCTTGCCGGCAATCGGTGGAGCGCCGCTTTCGGCAGGGCGGATGCCCGGCTCTTTGCTGGGGTTGGCGATCTGAGAGGGCAAATTGCCCTTCAGGCCGTTGCGGGCGGCGTAGGCCGGCTCGCCGAAGATCCAGTTGAAGGCGGCCTGCAGGGCTTCGGCAGGGCTGGGCCACTTGGGCGGCTTGGGCACCCCTGCTTTTACCTCCAGCACTGGCGAAAGCCGCGGCTCCAGGGCAATGGTTACACCTTCATCGGCAGCCTGGGCCACGTCGTGGACGCCGATCGTCTCCGGCTCCGGCTCGGCTTGAACTTCGCCCACGGGGCGCAGCTCCACCGTGTTGGGCTTGGCCGCCATCCACTCGCCCAAGGGGTTCTTGCCGGGAGCATCGGGCGCAAAGCTATCTGGCCCGCAAGGCCGCCCTTGGCAGGTGAGATTTTGCGTCTCCGTCTTGGTTTGTTGGCAGGTGGGGCTGCTGGTGCTGGCGATGAGGGTGCCCGTCCGAGTTTGGGTAAACGTTTTGGTTGTGCCGCAGGCGATTTGGTTGATGACCTCGTCGCAGCTAGCCGGCGACCAGGGCCCCCAGTTGTAGTTGCAAGTCTGCGGGCAGGTAACCGTTTGGGTTTGCAGCCGGGTGGTGGTTCCGCAGCTCGAGCTACAGGTCTCGGTGCGGGTTTGGGTTATCGTCAGGCCGCCGTTGGCCAGCGTGCACTGAGGAGTCCAATCTGTATAGGTGCAGGTAGCACCCGGCGGCTGGCAAGTGATGGTTTGGGTTTGGGTTTCGGTGAAGGGAGCTTGGCTGGTACAGAGCGGCGTAACCGTACGGGTGCGCGTTTGGGTGATGGTGGCCCGGCTGCACTGCTGCTGCTGGGTGCACTGAGGACTCCAGTCCGACCAATTCCCGTAGT
>NZ_JANSJI010000246.1:0-4274 GCF_047462475.1 Synechococcus sp. H55.11 | reverse complement strand
CATCGCTAAGCCCGGCGTTCCCAGGCGGGAGTGGAGTGACCTCTTTGCCCTAGCAAGCTAGGGCCCCGTCGGAAGAAAAGTAGTATAGGGATCTCACGCCCGAGGCTGAGGGCGTTATAATCTCCGCAGCCCTAGCGGAGGTCCCTGAGATGGTTGTGCAACTCTTGCCTCAGTGTGAGAACTTACGGGAGCATGTTGAAACGATTCTAAACCTTTGGCAGCAGGATCCCACGCTCTCAGCAAAGCAAGATACAACCCGAGTTCAGGCTTCACTGAGCAAGGCTATTTCTCCAACTTTTGAGATTGTCTTTGCCGGTGCTTTTAGCGCTGGCAAGTCGATGCTGATCAACGCCTTGTTAGAAAGGGAGCTTCTCTATAGCGCTGAAGGACACGCCACAGGGACAGAGTGCTACATCTCCTATGCAGAGCCTGACGCCGAGAGGGTAGTACTCACCTTCCTCAGCGAGCGGCAGGTGCAGGAACAGATGGCTGCCTTCTGCACTCGCCTAGGCTTGACCCTACCCAGCGGCAACAACCTAGAGGAAGTCACCCTCAATCGCCTAAAAGAGCAGGCTGAGGCCATTGTTCAGCAGGAGGGCGGCAAAAGTAAGTCGGAACGAGCAAAGCAGGCAGATGCGCTGCGCTTATTAATTGAAGGTTTCCAGCAAAACCGCGCCAGAATTCACCCAACCGAAAACAGAGTATTTTCGATGGAACAGCTTAACCTTGGCAACCTAAGAGAAGCGGCCAGTTTTGCGCGGCGCGGTGCCAATAGTGCAGTTCTGCGGAAGATTGAGTACTACTGCCATCATCCTCTATTAGAAGACGGAAACGTTATTGTCGATACCCCTGGAATTGATGCTCCGGTTAAAGCGGATGCCGAGCGCACCTATCAAAAAATTGCCGATCCAAACACTTCCGCAGTTGTCTGTGTCCTCAAGTGTGCTACAACAGGTGAGCTGACTAAAGAAGAAACAGAACTCATTGAGCACATCCAAAGTAGCGAAAGTATTCGCGATCGAGTTTTTTATGTGTTCAACCGCATTGATGAAACTTGGTACAACTCCCAGCTAAGGCAGAGATTAGAGACCATCATTGACCAGCAGTTTCGTCAAGCCCGCCTATTTAAAACTAGTGCCCTGCTTGGCTTCTACGGCTCGCAGATCAGGGAAACGACTCGAGAAACAAGGTTTGGTCTGGATACCATTTTTGCAGAAAGTATAAAAGAGCTAGGTGGCAGAGAGCAGACACCTCAATTTATTAGCGAATTTGTCAAGTACTGTAGCTCCTCAGGCAGGCTTGTGGGATCCCCCTTCCGCCCTTCGGTGCACGGCTATGAGACTCCTATCGATAACTACGTTCGAATTCTAAGCGAGTGGGGCAAGCCCTTGATTGAGTACATGATCAAAGATAGCGGCATAGAAGAATTTCTCAGTGGGATTACTCGCTATTTGAAGGAAGAAAAGCGCCCGCAGTTGTTTATAGCTCTTGCCGATGACCTGCAGCCTCTGTGTATTGAGCTCAGAAAGTCCTACCTAGATCTTTATAGAGACCTAGACAGCCAACCCAGAGAAGTCGATAGCATGATTGCCCATGAGTTAATGCTTATTAATCAGCAGTTGAATAGGATTGGTCAAGAGTTTGATGAACACATTCAAACTATGGTTAGTGAAATTATCGACGGAACGGATAAAGAGTTTGAGTATGACTTCCGAAGGCTGCAGGCCAAGATGGTGCGTAGGCTGGATGAGCTTCTGGACACATTCTCAATAGATAGTGCCTATAGCCAAGCTGTTCGCATCCACCACCGTAACTCCACAGCTCCCTTTTTGGCTGTGCTGGTTGAGGCCCTTTACTACCTATCGAATCACCTAGAGGATATACTGGTCGAGTCTGCCACCACAGTTGTGGAGAACTCCTTCCGGCGGATTATCGATCGGGTATGCAGTGCAGACTACTACAAGCAGTTGTTTCGCCTACTGGGATCCGACGGTGATCTAGAGAAAAAACTACTAGAGGTTAAGGAAAAAGTTTGCACTGCATTAGTCAGCGGCGCTCGAAAAGAGTGCGATCGGTATCTAAGAGAAAGTCCTCGCTTCTATGACGAGGGCACTTTCTCCATTTACCAGTTCCGGGAAGTTTTAAAGCAAACATCTCAGTCCTACGATATTTCCGCTATTCGAGATGCGGAGCCGGGGATCCGGCAATTGCTGAAGCTTGACTTTGAGCCCAAAGTCAGCCAGACAATACGCTCTAACTTCCGGCAAGAAACCAACAATACCCTCAAGACTCAGCTCTTGCCCGTTGCTAAGGAAGTGGCTGATGAAATTCTGCAAAAGTATCCCGAAGCAAAGCAATTTATGGAAGCGACACTTAGAAAGGAAGCAGAAGAAAGAATTACCTTAAACCAACAGCGTCTAAGGGATCTAGAAGCAAAGATCGATAGCTACAACCAAGCCGTTTCTGGGATTAACCTATGCTTACAGGCTATGGGCCTAGGTCGTGAACTTTTGCCCTCGATTTCTTTACTGAAACCTTCTTCGACCGGTGAATTAGCTGACAGCTCAGCAGGTTCTTCCGAGCAGCCAGCGAGCGAAAGTGGGCCGAGTGATGAGATCTCTGACTTAGGTAAGATTTTCCCCGAGCTGGACAGCATACTTGACGATCTGAGATAAAGCAGTTTGTTTCTCCCTACTATTTGAGGAGGTGAAGTTTTGTTACCTAAGTCCCTGCCCTTGCAGCAATGCTTAGAAGGGGTTCTCTCCATAGGGGAGAAAACTTTCAAGGTTGCTAGCCTGGTCAAAGCTGCCCAAGAGGATTTGGCCAAAAAGGAAGAGCTCAATCGCTTGTTTATTGCAGCCTTGAGATCCTCGGGGATCCTCCCAGCGGAAAACCTGATTAGTATTGCCAGTAGCTTTCTTCCTCCTATTCCTATTCCTCCCGGATCTGAAGAAAAGTTAGAAAAGTTACTGCAAGAAACCAAGTGGTTTGATCAGGGCCTTACCTGTCAGCTCTTGGTACCGGGTAAGAAGGAGTGGGAGAAAGGTAGGGTCAGATTGCGGATCACTGTAGAGTTTGAGCCAGAGCGTACGAGCTCAGAAAGTAGCGATGGATCCCCTCTAGATGACCTTCGCACAGACAAGGAGTAGCTTAAGTTAGCGGGATGCATTAGGAGGCTGGGTCAGTGTCAAGCAACGATCAACCTCAGGATCGCTTTGTCGAGATAGATGCTTCTCCAAGCACCGTCATTGATATAGGAGGACGCCTGATCTACTCAAAAGAGTTTATTGGGGCTTGCTTAGAAAGTGCTTATGATAACTTTGGATCTCGTTTATCTGACAAACTTAGAGCCAGAAACATTTCATTTAACTATGGCTCGGTTAATTTTGGCAAAATAACTGATGCGAGAGGGATCCCTGCTAAACTTTTACGTCCTGGCTTGCCATGGATTGCCGGCAGAGTTAGGGTAAGGCTAGTAGCAGTAGTTGAGTTTGAGCCAGAAGATCCAGAATTAGCAAGCAGTGAATCTCCTCTGGATGCCTTTTGAAAAGACGCTGGTTAGCCAGGCCTGTAAGCACTAGGAAGCAAGACCATGGCCGATTCGGTACTTCTCAAAGCAGATGACAAAGAAACTGCCGTTGCGATTGGCGACCAAATTTATTTTCCTAGCGTTTTGCACAGTGCAATTTTGATTACCTTCTTGCAGATATCGCACGAACAAATGGCCACCTTCGCTGCAAAAAAGATTACGTAGAAATTGTAGAGGGAGTAAAATCCCGAATCTTACAGCCTAGAAAGGATTGGTCTGAGGGAAAGGTATCCCTTAAAGTTTGTCTCGAGTTTACTCCCGATAGTCCATCCCGAAATTCTGAAGAGAATCTAGATATTTTTCGCGCTACAGGTGAGTAGTGAATGAAAGAGAAAAAACCTGGTGAGAGGATCCCGATCCCAGCATCTGTGCGGGAGTATGTCTTCCAAAGGGATGGCTTCCGCTGCCGCAGTTGTGGCAAATCGCCCCCAGAGGTGCAGCTTCAGGTTGATCACATCGTCCCCCTTGCCCAGGGCGGCAGCAACGACATCAGCAACTTGCAAACCCTGTGCAAAGTCTGTAATCAGCGCAAAAAGGACAGGTGGGATCCCCGCTTTCGCCGCCGTTTCGATCTCTAGGGAGCTGAGACCTACCTCAAACAACAGACGGAAAGCCTATCCCTAACCCCCCTCTCCCTCAGAGGGGTTGGGGGTGAGGGCAGCAGCGCGAAGTGCTTGGGTAGGTG
>NZ_JANSJI010000245.1:0-930 GCF_047462475.1 Synechococcus sp. H55.11 | reverse complement strand
TGTTGTTAGTTTTGCACAGGCGGGACGCGGCGCAAGTTCAACAGCACCCTTGCGCTGAGGGGGCGGGTGTTGGCCAGTAGCCCCACGCTCAGCAGCAGCCAACGGTTCAAGGTGGTGCCGGCCAGCAGCCAAGCCATCAACAGGGCTGCCCCTCCCCCTTCTACCCCTGCCGCCAAGACCCAGGCCCAGGCGACTTTCCCGTGCCGGGACAGGAGGATCCCTTGCAATCCACCGACGCCAAGCCCCACCAGCAAGCCACGCAGCGGGCTGGCCATCGCCTGCAAGGCGTTCTGTGGCCAGGGATCCCTGGGATCGAAAGCGAAGGTTGCCACCCCCACCTGAGGGGCCAGGGTATCTGCTGCCACCCAGCCCAAAGCCGTGGCCAGTAGCGTAGCCGCCACCCACCGCCAAGAAACCTGCCGTCGCAATACCGCCCACTGGAGTAGCCCCATTCCCAAGCCAAGGCTGGCCCCAGCCACCGCTCCTTGGAGCGAACCCAAAGCAGCTAGGAGGGGAGCTGCCGCCCCCAGCCCCAGATAGCCAATCCCAGCCGCCGCCCAATTGGCCAGGAGCCAGACCAGGGCCAATCCTTTGCTCTGGCGGGGCTTGCCTGAGGTGGGGAGGGTGGGCTTCGGGTGGGGGCTAACCTGTTCCTGGCCGACCTGCTGTTCAACCTCGCGCAGGCCCTGTTCTGCCGAGGGGTTGCCCGGCTCCAGCCGCAGCACTCCTTGATAGTCCATCTGGGCAAGGCCCCAATGGCCCTGCCGCTGGTGGGCCAGGCCGCGGTACAGATAGTAGCGGGCTTCGTTGGGGGCGCTCTGGATCAGCTCGTTGAGCAGGTGGACGGCCATTTTGTATTCGCCTGCCTCGATCAAATGCACCGCCCGCTGGAGCTTTTCCGCCTCAGCTTCCGACGCAGCCGCCTGCTGG
>NZ_JANSJI010000244.1:0-4306 GCF_047462475.1 Synechococcus sp. H55.11 | reverse complement strand
GGCAGCCTTCCCCAATTGGACTAACGGCGGGTGCGGGATCGAGTCAGCCTTCGGATGGCTTTCGCCGCGCGATAGGTGGCCCAGATCAGGTGAACGAACAGGGCCAGCACCACCATCGCCACTGCCGCCGCCCCAACGTTGCCCAGCCAGCCCCACTCCTCTAGCCCCGTCAGGGCCACCAAGGCCCAAGAGGCAGGGTGCAGCATTCCCCCCAAAAGGAGAATCTGGGAAAACAGGTGCCCGGCTGTGAAGCGGGATCCCAGCGTCACCAGGGCCAGCCCGCCGCCGATGTTGATCAGCCCCATATTGCCCAAAAAGGCGTAGCAGATGTGCCAGGCGTACTTTTGTTTGGGCACCTCTTGCCAGGAAAGAGGCTCGGCAGGGATCCCTGGCAAATCTTGCGGAGCGGGCAGCAGCGGCTGAACCTGGCCGAGGATCCAGCCGAGAGCAATGGCGGCGACCAGCATCGCCACTCCCGCCTTCACATTTAACTTGCCGGGGATGGTTAGCTCAGGGTGGGCCCACATCGCCGATCCTCCGCCCAATCTGTCCTAGCCTATCCTGTCTTTGCCCCCCATTGGCCAACGGCCTCAATCCGTGGGATAGAGCGGCGTGCCACAGCGCTTACAAAACTGGGCATCCTCATCGTGCTGGGAGAGGCCACAGCCTGGGCAGGCCCACTGCACCGAGGTGCTGCTTTTCACCAGTTGCTTGATCAGCTCTCCCACCTGCCAAGGGATCAGGGCAACACCGGTCAAGATCATCAGCACCGTCAACAGCCGGCCCAGCTCAGAGGTGGGGGTGAGATCCCCAAACCCCACCGTGGTCATGGTGACAACAGAAAAGTAGAAAGCATCCAAAAAGGTGGCAAAAGCGCCGGGATTGACCGGATGTTCCACCTGGTAGATGAGGCCAGAGTAGACAAAGACAATCGCAAAGAGAGTAAAAAGGATGCGCAACAAGATGCGGGTGTCAGCGGAGATTACCTGACCAAATAGGGTCTTGCCCTCCACCAGGCGCAGCAGCCGCAAGATGCGGAACCAGCGCAAGAGGCGGATAAAGCGAATATCCGTCAGCCCGGCAAAAAAAGGCAAAATCGCCAGCAGGTCAATCAGCGAATAGAGACTAAAGAGGTAGCGCAGCTTTTGCGGAGCCGCTGCCCAGCGCAGCAGATACTCCACCACAAACAGGCCGAGGATGAGGCGATCCAACCGCTCCAGCCCAAGGCGCACCTGGGGAGAAATGGGGTAGGTCTGTACCACAAAAAAGGCAGACGAACAAAGAACCAACCCCGCCACCAGCCAGTTCACCCAGCGGCTTTCAGGAGTGTCTTGATCCCCCCAATACCGCTGGAGGAGGCCAGCAGGGACAAGCTCGGCTTGAGGGGGGGCCTGGGAGGGTAGGGTGGTCACAAACGGGATCCAGTTGGGAGAGATCGAGAGAGTTTCCTTTCAGCGCCTATTGGGCGTACCTTGACTAGGGTAATGGAAACTGGTAAGTGGAGCGAACTTCGCTCCTGCAAACGTCTAGGCTTGAGTTGAGTATTGAATCGATGTTGCCTCCCATTGTCCTGGCTTCGCAATCTCCTGCCCGCCGCCAATTGTTAGAAGCTGCCCGGATCCCTTTTCGCGTTCAACCCAGCTATTTTGACGAAAGCCAAATCCAAAGCTCGGATCCGGTGGAGCTGGTGCAGAAGCTGGCCTCGGCCAAAGCCGAAGTGGTGGCGGCCCAACAACGGCAGCCCGTCTTGGTTATCGGGGCCGACTCGGTGCTCTACCTAGGTGGCGAGATCCTGGGCAAGCCGGCCAATGCTCTGGAAGCGGAACGGCGCCTGCGGCAAATGCGGGGCGAAGTGGGAGAGCTCTACACGGGCCATGCCTTGATTGATACGAGGCAGAGCCGCCGCCTCGTCCACTATGCGGTCACACGGGTGTTTTTTGCCAAGCCCAGCGACGAGGAGATCCGCGCCTACGTGGCCACCGGCGAGCCGCTCAATTGTGCTGGCTGCTTTGCCATCGACGGTCGGGGCAGCCTGTTCGTGGAGCGGATCGAGGGGTGTCCTGGCAACGTCATTGGGCTGAGTTTGCCCCTGCTGCGGCGCATGATCCAGGAGCTGGGCTATTCCCTCACCGAGGCCTGGAGTTAGCCGTCCAGGTGCTGCCGGAGCAGCTCGTTGGCCAACTTGGGATCCGCCCGCCCCTCGGTTTTTTTCATCAATTGCCCGACAAAGTAGCCGAAGAGCTTGGTTTTGCCCCCCCGATACTGCTCAAGTTGCTCGGGGTTTTCCGCCAGCACCTCGGCGATCATCTGCTCCAAGAGGCTGCCATCGGAGATTTGGGTCAGGCCCTTGGCCTCCACCAGGGCGCGGGCCGAACCGCCTTTTTCCAGCAGCTCCGGCAGGATCTCCTTGGCAATTTTGCTGGAAATGACGCCCTGCTCGATGAGGCCGATTAGCTCGGCCAGGGTTTCCGGCTTCAGGGCGATGTCCGGGTAGTCCAGCTTGTGGGTGTTGAGGTAGCTGGCGATGTCGCTCATCATCCAGTTGGCGGCTGCCTTCGGGTCGGCGCCAGCGGCAACCACGGCCTCAAAGTACTCGGCGGTGTTGCGTTCGTCGCTGAGGTAGCGGGAGTCGTACACCGAAAGTCCGTACACCTCTTGGTAGCGCCGCCGCTTCACGCCGGGCAATTCCGGCAGCTCCGCCTGCCAGCGGGCTTTTTGCGCTTCGGTGACGCGGATGGGCGGCAGATCCGGCTCGGGGAAATAGCGGTAGTCGCTGGATCCTTCTTTCTTGCGCATGCTGATGGTGCGCTGGCTGTTTTCTTCCCAGAGGCGGGTTTCCTGCACGATGGGCTCGCCTGCTTCCACGGCTTTGACTTGGCGGTTGAACTCGTACTCGATGGCCCGCTGGATGGCGTTGAAGGAGTTCATGTTTTTGATTTCCACCTTCGTGCCGAAGGTCTGGCTCCCCAGCGGGCGCACCGAGATGTTGACGTCGCAGCGCAGGGATCCCTCCTGCAGGTTGCCGTCGCACAGCCCGGCGTAGCGCAGGATGCGGCGCAGCTCCTGCACATACTCGGCTGCTTCTTCCCCGGTGCGGATATCCGGCTCGCTGACGATCTCGATGAGGGGAACTCCCGCCCGGTTGAAATCCACCAGGGAATAGCTGGATCCTGAGAGCCGATCGCTGCCAGCGTGCACCAATTTGCCCGCGTCTTCTTCCATGTGCAGACGGGTGATGCCGATGCGCTTGCTGCGGCCATCGCTGAGCTGGATCTCGACCCAGCCCTGGGTGGCAATGGGCAGGTCGTACTGGGAAATTTGGTAGTTTTTGGGCAGGTCGGGGTAGAAGTACTGCTTGCGGTCGAACTTGCTGTAGGGGGCGATGGTGCAATTGAGGGCCAAGCCGGCCTTGACCGCGTATTCCAGCACCTTCTCGTTGAGTACCGGCAGCGTGCCGGGCAGGCCCATGCAGATGGGATCAATTTGGGTGTTGGGGGGAGCGCCAAAGGCCGTCGCGCTGCTGGAGAAGATCTTGGAGCGGGTGCTGAGCTGGCAGTGCACCTCCAACCCAATCACAGCTTCGTATTCCACTTTGGCAGGGGCAGCAACCGTCATGGCTTCGGAAAGAGAATGCTGTTTCCCCATTCTAGTGGGATGTCGCCGGTTTCCCTCTCAAACGGTGGGACGGATCTCGAAGGTGGAGAGGCCCTCGGGCAGCTCGCAACGCTGTTCAACGGCCTCCACCTGCGAGCCGGGGCTGCCTTGCTGGCACCAGCGCAGCATTGCCTCCACCGCCGCCGGGGATCCCTCAAAAACGGCCTCCACGCGCCCATCCCGCAAGTTGCGCACCCAGCCGCCAACACCGGCGTTGCGGGCCATCGCTTCGGTGTAGGCGCGAAACCCCACCCCCTGCACTCGCCCGCGTACCCAAACGTGAACGCGAACCCTGTCGCTCATGTTGATGCCGATCCCTCTGAGGTACTGCCAGGTTCTGGGGCCGAGGTCGGCTCGGCTGGCTGGGCGGCAGCCTTCTCCGCCTGCTGCTCCAGGCGCTGCCAAAGAAAGTTAATGAGGGCAACCAGCGTCAGGATCCCCAACGAGATCCCGCCGGCGTACCCAATGGCTTGCCACAGCACAGAGGACATGAGCTTAACCTCACGAATGTCGGTGCGGAGGAACCCAACCTTTCTGCACCTTAGCAGAGGTCTTGGCCGACCAGGCGACCTATGGGCACGTTTGACAAACCCTCTGGAAAACCGTTCCGGCACAGAGATTTGACGGCAGGGGCAAAAGACTGGGTTGGCCT
>NZ_JANSJI010000243.1:2237-17433 GCF_047462475.1 Synechococcus sp. H55.11 | reverse complement strand
TGGGGCAAGTATCGAGCCAGATGGTCGGAGTTCCACCAAGAGGTGGCATAGAGCAAGGGCTGCTGAGAGGTTGCTCCACACAGCCAAACCCGCCGCCGCACCAAGGGGGATCCCAGCCGTGCCAAATCCTTGGCCAGCCGTTGCATGGACTGGGGGGCGGCCCTCTGCTCCGCCGGCAAATCGACCCGGCCCGTGTCGAGCAGATGGGCCTGAATCGGCTCTTGGGTCAAGGCAGCTAGGTTGCGGGTGGTCAAGCCATCCCCCAAGAGCAGCAGGCGCAACACGGGATCCACCTGCACCAACTCAGGCTGTAGCGGGTCTGCCTCCCCCTGCCAATGCAGTTGCAGAGGCCACCAATCGCCTTGGCCAGAGGAGACGTTAGAACAGAGAGCAGCGCTCCAAGGGGATCCTGCGGCGTCGGCCTGGTAGGTCAGTGGAGAAGGGGAAAGTTCCAAGGCGGAGGTTCGGTTGTTAAGTTCTGTATCGCTCCTTAGTCTAACCCACCCCCTGCTGCAGCTCTAGGGGCTTGCCTAGCTGGTGCCCGGCTGGATCAGCAGCCGTACCACCCAGGGGACGACCACGATGACGCTGATCAGGCGGGCCAGATGCATGACCACCACTGTGCTGGTTTGGGCTCCCATGTCCAGGGCAATCAAGCTCATATCGGAAATGCCCCCTGGCGCCGTGCCCAAGATGGCCGTGAGGCGCTCGATGCCCAACCAACGGGAGATCAAATACCCCGACAAAACTCCCGTGCCCACCGCAATCACCGTACAGAGCAGGGCCGGTCGCCACAGATCCTTCAGGGCAAAGAAGGTCTCAGCAGTGAGCTTGCTGCCTAGGAGAATACCCAGCACCACCTGCATGACAAAGCGGATCCCGGCTGGGGGAGTGGGGATCGGGATCGCCCCCCAAACATTGACCAAACCCACTGCTACCATCGAGCCCACCAAGGCTCCTGCCGGCAGCCTCAGCTTGACTGCGATCAGGGCACCTGCCAACCCGATCAACACCGTCCAGAGATAGTTCATCATTGCGGCCTGGCCTCGAGGCAAGGGGATCTCTGCAAAGCAGGGCTTGGCCCACCTTTTCCACGACATTCGGCGCAAATGCCGTAGAAGTCCAGCACATGGTACTCGATCACAAATTGGTAGCGGCTGGCAAGCTGCTCCTCCAGATCTTCCACCGGGCAATCCGGCAGAGGCACCACCCGCCGACATTCGGTGCAGATCAGGTGATGGCGGTTGTGGCCGTTGCTGGGCAGAACCTGATAGTAGGTTTGCTGATCCCCCAAGTTGACCGCTTGCAGCTTGCCCTCATTGCGCAGAGCATCCAAAACTCGGTAAACCGTGGCCAGACCCACCGTGTGGTTGGCATTGCGTAACTCCAAAAAGATCTCTTGCGCCGAAAGGGGCTGTGAGCGCTGCTCTAGCAGCTCCAGAATTAATTTCTGGTTGCGGGTCTGGCGGGAAGAAGACATGATCCTTTTGTCTGGGTCATTCTTTGGGGTCAACGCTCAGAGTCTGCCTCGGCTTTCATGCGCTCTAGGGTCTGGTGCATCTGGTCGAACATTTGGGTTAGGGAGAGCCCAAATCCCCCAAGCTGGGTTTGCAGTTGTTTGATGGTCATCTGAGCCATAAAGTCGTCGGAGAGCTCCAGTCGCTTCATGAAAATGCGCTGGCGCTCCAGCAATTCTTCCATTCGCTCAATGAAGATTTTTTTGCCTTCCCGGTCGAATTGGCCGTAGCGCTCGCCAAGTCGCATCAGGTTTTGGAAGTCCTGAAACAGTTGCTTGGCTTCTTCTTGGACGATCTCCGAGTCGAAAAAACTCATGGCCTTCGGTTTGCTCTGCATAAACTGTATTGGATATACCCATCCTATCCGATCGGGTTGGGGGGCGCAGTCCCTGCCGTTTTCCGGCCAGTACGGGATCCCGCCCTTCGCTTGGGTGGAGAATGGAGTTTGGGCCTGTCTGCCCCGCTCTCTGCTATGTTCCCCTTTCCTGGTGTGAAGGCTTACACGCAGCCGGCTTTGGCCCGGCAGTGGTGCCAACGGGTGCAGGGATCCCGACCGCTGTTTTTGGCCTGCCTGGGGTTTACGGAAACAGCTCTTGTGCCGGGCATCTCCGCTGCCGGCGCCACGCCCTCCTTGCGGCGCTACACGGCCCTTGCCGATGGAGAGGTGCTGCTGGGGGGCTATTCTCACCGCTTGCCCACCTCTCCCGATGGCTATCCTTCACCGGTGGTGATCAGCCGCGCCGTCCTGAGGGAGTTGGGGATCCCCTGTCGCGTGTTCGACTGTGGTTTGCCGGAGCCGCTGCCGGGGGCAGAAACGGTAAGCGCCAGGGGGATGGCCCGCTGCTTGAGCACGGGGCAGGCTTTATCTCTGGAACAGGTGGGATCCCTGTGGCAGGAGGGGTACGAGCGGGGATCCCGGCTGGAGTCGAGCTACTGCGTCATCGGCGAATGTGTGGCAGGGGGCACCACCACGGCACTGGCGGTGTTGCTGGGGCTGGGCTGGCAAGCAGAGGGCATGGTCAACAGCAGCCACCCGGTCTGCAACCACGCCCAAAAGCTGGCCTTGGCGCGGCAAGGTCTGGCCCATCTCTCGCCCAACGCTACAGCGCCGGAGGTGGTGGCCGCTGTGGGGGATCCGATGCAGCCCTTTGTGGCCGGGCTGGCGATGGCGGCAGCCCAGCGGGGGCCGGTGCTGCTGGCGGGCGGCACCCAGATGCTGGCGGTGCTGGCCCTGATGCGGCGCTGGGGGGAAGAGCAAGGGATCCCTTGGCCCCCAGAGAACGTAGTGGTAGGCACCACCCGCTGGGTGGCCGAGGATCCCTCCGGCAATACGGTGGCCTTGGCCGAGTTGCTGGGAACTGCCCCCCTTTTGGCTACCCAACTGAGCTTTGCCAATAGCCGCTACGCCCCCTTACAGGCTTACGAGCGGGGCTATGTCAAGGAGGGGGTGGGGGCGGGTGGGCTGGCCATTGCCAGCAGCCTATATGCCGGCTGGGGCCAGGCAGAGCTGTTGGCCGCCGTTGAGCGCAGCTACGAACAACTCGTGCTTCAGGCCGGCTCCAGGGGGGCCATCGTCAGGCCCTCCCGCAGCAACTGTTGATGGTAGAGCTCCGCTTGCTCTTGCGGGCCGACCCAGACGACCGCTTGCCCTTCGGCATCCACCTGCACGGTTAGTTGTCGCGCCAAGGGCAGGGTCATGCCGGGGATGTACTTGAGCAGGCATTCGGTAACGTGCTGAAAGGTGTTGAAATCGTCATCCAAGACGATCACCTTGAAGTGGGGGTAGGGCTGACGAACCCGGGTTCTCGATGGAGACGACTGCTGAGCAGGTCGAGTGGGAGCTTCCGTGGTCATAGCAGCAGAACTCAAGACAACATCCGGTAACTTTGATGCCTTAGATCCGATTCAACTTTCTCAACAGCCAAAAATTTGCCGCTGTTGATTCTGAATCTATTCTAGTTCCTAGTCTAGTCTAGTGAACTCTGTTGAACGCATTGGCGTCTGCCGGCAGCCCCTATTTGCCTTCGGATCCCCTGCCGGTGCAAGAGATGGGAAAGAGGTGCGGATTCCCGACCCGCTCTCACAACATCAGCTCTTCCCGCAGGGAGCGGCGGGGCTTTTTGCCGCCGAAGTGGTGCTCAAAATAGAGGGCGGTGGCCTGCGACAGGATCCCGGCTTGGGCAAGGGCCTGGCACAGGGATCCCGCCGGCGGCAGGTGCTTCTGAATCTGTTCGATTTGGACGGCGCTGACCAGCCCCGAAGCCTTAAGGTAGTCGGCTACATGCCGTCCACCTGCTAGGTACACAGAGTAGCCGTCTTCGCTGAAAAACTTGACCGTCTCTGGCTTGAGGCCGCTGTGGTGGGTCAGCACATCCGTGAAGGTGCCGCCCTCTGTTTCCCAGGCATGGATGATGGCTTCGATGCCAGCATTGTCGAGGAGGCCGGCTGCCCGCAATTGGGTCAAGATCCGCTGCACCCAAGGGGTGGCCCGCTGCAGCGCTTCCAAGTCCTCTTCTCCCAAATACCCTTGGGGCGGTAATTCCCCTTCTGCTGCTCTTGCGGCTACAGTCGGCGTTGAGATGGCCTGCGGCGGGACTTGTTGCTGGGCCGTAGGCGCGGTGGCAGGGGGAGGGGCTGGCTGTGTCTGAACTGTTTGCAGTTGGGCTTGGAGCTGACGCACCTGCTCTTGGGCCTGTTGGAGCTGGGCTTGGGTTTCTTGGAGTCGAGCTTGAGTTTCCTGCAGTTGCATCTGCAGCCGGTGGATGGTCTCGGCGGCTTCTTGGCGAGCGTGGGCCAGGTCGGCGATGAGGCGAGTTTTCGTCGATTGAGCCAGTTGGAGTTGGTGCTGGTGCTCCTGCAACGATTGGCTCAGGGTGGCCAGTTGGGCTTCCTTCTGCTCCAGCGTCTGGCGCAGGTGGGCTTCCGTTTGCTGGTGCTGCTGCAGCCAGGATCCCAGCTCTTGCAGCTTGGGTTTGGCCTGGGATTGCCATTCTGTCAGCTCGTGGCAGCGGCGACGTAAGGTCTCCAGCTCGGCTTGGGAAGCTTGCAACTGTTTGGCCAGGGCCTGGACTTGCGCGGATCCCCGATCTTGCTGGGCTTGGAGCTGCTCCTCCAACTCTTGAATGCGCTGCTGGGCAGCCCTGTGTTGCTCGGATCCCTGCTGAATCTGGGCGGCCAGTTGGGCTTCCAACTCGGCCATTCGCTGCTGCTGGGCCTGGTAGTTAGCAATCTGCTGCCGCAACTGCTCGGCTGTAGCTTGCTGGTGCTGTCGCTCCTGCTCCAGTTGCGCCTTTAGGGCGGCAACCTGCTCTTGGTAGCGCTCCAGTTGGGCTTTGTATTGCGCGGTAGCTTTGTGAACCTGCTGCGCTGCCTGCAGCGGCGAAGCGTAGAGGGGAGGCTGATCCGGAATGGTGGACCACTGCTCCACCATCACTTCCCAACTGTTGGCAGCTCCTCGCCGTCGCCGTAGCTGCTGCTGCTTGTCGAGGGCCCACTCCAACCAGTGGGGTTGCACCCAGCCCTGCTGCACCAGGATCTCCCCCAACTTGCGCTCGGGGTGGTGCTTTTGCTGAAGCAGAGCTTGATACACGTGCTCCACCTCCAGGTAGCCGTGCAGCACCAGGATCTCGCCGATGCGCACCAACTCGACCGGGATCAAAGGATAGAGATCTTGCGGGGCAACCCAGCCGTGCTGCATACACAGCTCCCCCAACATCAGGGGGCTGTCCGCCTTTTCCCACATGGCCTGAGCCAACTGGGCGGGGGTGAGCAACCCCGCTTTGTTGAGGGCTTCCCCCAAGCGGATCTCGAACTTTTCCCGCTCAATAGCGGCTGGGCTGGAGCTGGTCAACGGATTCATGGGGCCTCTCGGACGTGAGGAGTAAGCTTAACTACAGCTATCATGTCGGAAAATTCTTAGAAAGGCGAGGGAGCGCAACTGTGATGCATTTTGTCAAGCCGGGGATCCACGGATGTTGCAGGAATGTCCATCTTTAAGCTGCAAGAGGCCGTTGTTCCCGGCTCTGAGCAAACTGCTGAAGCCGGCGCAGCATCAGCAATTGTCCCAAGCCCAAGGGCAAGAGAGAAACGGCTTCTACCCGCAACTGCACCCAGCCGTTCCCCCACCGCCAATCACAGTAGCCATCGGCTCCGCCCCACATCAGCAGGCGCAGCCGTTCCGGCAGCAGGGTTTCCACTTGGTGCAGGATCGAGAGGGGGCCCCATTGGACGGCAAAGGTGCTGCCCGGCTCCAGCCTGGCGGGCAGGGATCCCTGCAATTGCTGTGGCCAGATCCACTGCTGCAACAACTCCACCTCGGTCAAGCAGCGCTGTATCGTCGATGCACTGGCCTCGACTTCGATGCGGATGGTGGAAGATTGGAATGTCCCGAGCATCCTTGTCCCGCGTAGGTGACCCCAAAACCAAAGCGGCAAGGGGGTGACCCCTGTCAACTCTATTCTGGCCGATTGCTCCCGATTTGCCTTTGAAAACGGCTCGTCCCCATGTGGTGGCCATCTTGGCCCAAAGTCTGGATGGCAAGCTGGCAGCTCACCGCGGGCAAAGGCCCCACTTCGCCAGCGCCGAAGACTATCGGCACCTGGAAAACCAAGCTGCCCGGCAACAGGCTTTGATTATGGGGGCGGCCACGCTGCGGGCCTACGGCACCAGCCTTCGCCTCCGGGATCCCGAGCTCATCCAACGCCGACTCCAGCAGGGCCTCTCCCCTCAGCCTCTGACGATCATCTGCTCCGGCAGCGGGGATATTCCTGAGGATTTGCCGTTTTTTCGGCAGCCCCTCACCCGTTGGCTGTGGACCACTCCCCAGGGATCCCGGATTTGGGAGAACCGCACCGGCTTTGCAGATATCTGGGTGGCTGCCGATTGGGATCTGCCGGCACGGCTGGCCCGCCTGCGCAGTTTGGGCATTGAACGGGTGGGGTTGCTGGGCGGGGGGCGGCTTTTGGGGGCGTTTTTGCAGGCAGGGAGCTTGGATGAGCTGTGGGTAACCCTGGCGCCGGTGTTGCTGAGTGGGTATGCCGATGCCCCGGCTAGCATCGAGGGCTGGCAACTGCAGGGATCCCCGCCCCAGCTGGAGCTGCTGGAGTGCCACCGTGGCTCTAAGGAGCTGTTCTTGCGCTACCGGGTCGAGTGGCCCTGAGGGGGCTCGCGAGAAAAAATTTTTGGACAAATTTAGATTTCTCAGAAATCCACAGGTTTTCCCCAGACTTTCCACAGGCGGGCGGGCTGTTTTCCACAGACTCCTTGCCACAGGAAACGGCAGCGAGGGTTTCTGTGGAAAAGTCCAAACTGGAAAGTTCAGGCGGATACACCTTTAGGAATGTAACGGGATCGCGCCGTTTTTGCCGATGGCATCAAAGCCAGCGGCGGACTTTAACAAACTTGGAGCCGCTGCCCAGGATTGACAGCCCCCATGGGGCAGAGGGCAGAATAGCCGCACCTGAGGTGAGGGGGAGATTTTCCTGGCAGCTCTCCTCAGAGGCAAAGAACCCTTTGCCCAAGAACTCTATCCCTTCTCCTGCCTGAGACAAGGCCAAGGGGCAGCCTGGTATCCTCTGGCCGCTGCCGGACGGGCTAGGGGCAAACTTCTACAGACTGTCTTGCTTTTGACGGGGCTGATGCGGCCCCCGGCATACCCAAGTTAGAGAGCTGGGTTGGTTTGTTTGCGATTCCCTTCTGGGCAGGCCCGGTTTTGGCCGGATCCCTAGGTTTTCTTGGTTTCACTGTTAACCCCGAGTAGGTGGTTGGGCTATGGATTCTCCCACCGTCAGCATTTTGAGCGAAATTCCCGAGGAGCTACACGACACTCTCAAAAACTACCTCTCTCGTCACCCCGACTGGGATCAAGATCGGGTGGTGACGGCGGCACTCTCGCTATTCCTGCTCCAGAGCGGAGACACAGATCGGCGCGCCGCCCGTATTTACTTAGACAGCCTGTTTCGCCGCAACTGAGCCCTCGGAAGGCAAGCCCCGAAGATGGCCCGATGTATGGGCAGGGGGGTAGGAACACTCTGTCAAGAACGTCCTACTAACCTGAACTGTTAACCTGAGTAGGAAGATGTCCCGCTGTTGCCGCATGCCGGCGGGAAGGGTAAAAAGGGATCCACCAAGGGAAAAACCGTGCCACAGGGCTTCGGGCGAGGAAAAAGCGACCGGCAGACGGCTGGGCCAAAGGGCCTAGGACGAGGCTCCGCTCTACCCCCCTGCCCTTCCCCAGAGGCGACCCTGGCGCTGGCCGAGCGCCACCGACAAGCAGGGGATCTGGAGACGGCACTGCACCTCTGCCGGCAGCTTACCCGGGCCCATCCCCACCTGTTCGCCGCCCAGGCGTTGCTGGGATCCCTCTATCTGCAGATGGGGGATCCCTGCCAAGCCCTGACCCCCCTGCAATTGGCTTTGCATCTGAGAAGGGATTGGGTGCCAGCCTGGCAGGAGCTGGGCGATGCCTGGATGCTACTGGGCAACCCGGAGGAGGCGGCGCGCGCCTATGAACAGGGCTTGGCTTTTGCTCCTGCCGATGGGCAACTGCTCTTGCGGTTGGGCAGTTGTTGGCTGGCTTTGGGGAAACGGGAGCAGGCGATTGCGGTGCTGCGCCAGGCCGCAGCAGCCCAGCCGCCCCAAGTTTATGCTTTGGCGGCTTTGGGGAACGCCCTCCTGTTCGACAACCAGCTTGGGGAAGCGGAAGCCTGGTTTCGCCGCGCTCTCGCCCTGGCGCCGCAGGAGGGGCGGATTCTCGTCAACCTCGGCCACTGCCTGCACCTACAAGACCGCCTAGAGGAGGCCGCCGACTGTCTGCGACAGGCCATCCCGCTGCTGCCGGAGGAGGCGCAGCCCCACAACAACCTGGGCACCGTCCTGCAAGAGCAAAACCAACTCGAGGCCGCTATTGAGGCTTATCGACGCGGCCTGCAGTTGGCCCCCGACTGGCCGGAGATCCATTACAACCTGGGCACGGCCTTGCTCACCCTGGGCCGCTATGAGGAGGGGTGGCGGGAGTACGAATGGCGGCTGCAGCGACAAGGGGCAGCCTATCCGCGCTTCCTCTCGCCCCTGTGGCCGGGATCCCCTCTGGGCCAGCAGACGCTGCTGATCTACGCCGAACAAGGGCTGGGGGACACGATTCAGTTTGTGCGCTACCTGCCGCTCTTGGCCGCCGCCCATCCTGCAGCCCAAATTTTCTTCCGCTGTCAGGGATCCCTCGTCGAGCTGGGGCAAGCCGCCTTCCCCCAGGTACAGGTTATCTCGGAGAGGGATCCCTTGCCCTCTTTCGACCAGCACCTGCCCTTGCTCAGCCTGCCCCACCGCCTGGGCACCACGCTGGAGACAATTCCCGCCCGCATCCCCTATCTGACCTGTCCCGATGGGAGCTCGGCCTGGCCGGAAGATTGGCCAGAGCTTCCCCCGCGAAAACTGAAGGTGGGACTGGTATGGGCCAGTGGCCGCCGCGCCAACCCTGAGCTAAACCGCGTGCAAAGGCTGAAAAGTTGTCCTTTGGACTTGCTGCTCCGGGAATTGCCAACGTCCGCCATCCAGTGGGTCAGCCTACAGGTGGGGGAAGATCTAAGCCCAGTGGGATCCCTCCTGGAACAGCACCAGGTGATGGAGTTGGGATCCCGTTTTCGCCATTTTGTCGATACAGCCGCAGCCGTTGCCCAGTTGGATCTGGTGATCAGCGTCGATACAGCCGTTGCTCATTTGGCCGGCGCGATGGGCAAGCCGGTGTGGGTGCTGTTGCCCTTTGCCGCCGATTGGCGCTGGCTCCTCCAGCGGCAAGACAGCCCCTGGTACCCTGAGACAATGCGCCTGTTTCGGCAAAACACACCAGGAGACTGGGTTGGCGTGTTGCGGCAGGTGCGGGTCGCCCTCGAAGAGACGCTGTCAGGGATCCCTTCTCAAAACCCCACCTATTCCTCGCCCTGAACGATGCGCTGAAACAAATAGCCGGTGCCGCGGGCCGTCAGGATCAGCTCTGGATTGCTGGGGTCATCTTCCAGCTTGGCCCGCAGCCGCGAAATGTGGACATCCACCACCCGCGTATCCACATGGCGCTCCGGGGTATAGCCCCACACCTCCTGCAAAATCTCGGAGCGGGAAAACGGCTCCCCCGAGCGGCTGACCAACAGCTCCAGCAGACTGAACTCCATCCCGGTCAGGCGAATGCGCTCGTCCCGTTTATAGACCTGCCGCTTGTTGGTATCGATGCGGATATCCCCCACCTGAATCACTCCAGAACTGGGGATCCCCTCGTGGCTTGCCCGCGCCACCCGTCGCAGCACCGAGCGAATGCGGGCTTCCAGTTCCTTGGGCGAAAAGGGCTTGACCACATAGTCGTCTGCCCCCAGCTCCAACCCCGTGATGCGGTCGGCCACATCCCCCAACGCCGTCAGCATGATGATCGGAATGTCGGATTCCTTGCGCAACTCCTGGCAAACTCCATAGCCATCCAGCTTTGGCATCATCACATCCAGCACCACCAGGTCGGGATCCTGCTTGTGGAAAACCTCCAGCGCCTCCTCGCCATCCGAAGCCGTAACCACGTCGTACCCGATCATGGACAGACGGGTTTCCAAAATGCGTCGAATGCTAGCCTCGTCGTCGACCACCAGAATCCGTTCCTTACGCTGTGCTTCCACGGTGCCGCAACTCCTGAACTTCTCAATAAAAAAGATTAGAAAAATTGAGGCAAGCGCTAAATTGGGGTGAGCAGATGCAATGGGGCCGATCTGGAATGGATGGGTTTGCCCAGGGAATTTCAGACCCCCCAACCCCTCGTCTGTTGGCGGCCAAAGCCGCACCTCAAGGATGCAGCCCTGGGAAACAGACACAGAACAGCAGGCTCTTTGGCCACCGGACTCGATCTTAAAGTTCTAAACTTTGTCCAGCAGCACAGGCGTGGCCCCCTGACAAACCCTTGCGGTTGACCCCTGCCAAACCTGAGAAACCTTCGTAAGAAGTTACTTTCTACTCCCTAATTTATCATCCAGAAACGGCTGCTACCCCACCTTGACGCTCTATTCTGCGGCAATTTAGCCCAACTTGATACATACCTTCACAACTTCTTCAGGTTGCGACAAGGGCTGCGCTGGGTCGAAATGACTCGAATGGCTATTCGGCAGAAAAAGTGGCTGCCGCCACTCCCTAGCCGTTGGCAGTGGGAAGAGTATAGCAACTGTCCAGCAGGCCAGCGGAACGGATTTCGCGGTCGGCGTGATGCTCCAAAACGCGCCGCAACAGACGTTCTGCCTCCAGCCAAGCCGCCAAGGGCAGCGAATCTTCGGCCAGGGGCAAAGTTGGACTGGGCAGGGATCCCAAAGCTTGCAGGACGGAACTGGAGACCCAGACAATTGGGCTGGGCCGCTGCGCCACCCGGCAAGGATCGCAGACCAAGCCGCCCAATTGCGGGCTGAAAAAAACGTTATCGACCAACCCCCCCCCGCAGAAGTGACAGGCTTGCACCTGGGGAGCGAACCCTGCCAACGCCAGGAGGTGATACAGCCCATGGATGAGCAAAGGCAAAACGGCCCGCTCCGAAGCGGCCCGTTCGATGCGTTGCAAGTGTTCCACCAACACCACAAACAGCTCTTCCTGGGCTTGGTCGGGCAAGGCCAGTAGCAAGGCCACCTCCGCCAGGTACTGGGCCGCCGTGAGATGGGCCAAGCTGCGGCCAAGACGAGGAAAAGTCTGGAGAGTTTCCACCTGGACAATGCGCTGCAGACGTTGGCAGGCCTCCGTCTGGGCAGACCAGCGCCCCCGCGCGATCAGCAGCTCGTTGATGACAAAGGGCTCCATTCGCCCTCCCCACTTGGAAGGCTGCTTACGGGATCCCTTGGCCACCGCGCGGATCAAGCCTTGCTCGCGGGTCAAGATGGTTATGATCCGATCCGACTCGCCCAGCGGGATCCCCTTTAGGTTGATGCCCGTCACCCGATAGGTGCGCCCACTCATGCGGTTCCTCTGGCTTGCAGCTCTTGCATGAGCTCCAGCCCCCAAGAGGTGCCGATGCGGCTGGCCCCTGCTTGGATCATGGCCTCTGCTTGAGCCAGCGTGCGAATGCCGCCCGAAGCTTTCACCCCCACTTTACCCCGGCTGAGCTGCCACAACAGTTGCACATCTGCCGGCGTCGCCCCGCCCATCCAGCCGGTGGAGGTCATCAAAAAAGCTGCCCCCGCATCGATGCAAATCTCCCCGGCCAGCTTTTTCTCTGCCTCGGTCAAGAGGGCCGTTTCCAAAATGGCCTTGACGCAAACCCCCGTTTCTTCCACCAGTTGGGCAATCTCGGCATGGAGGCGATCCAGCTCCCCCGCCTTGAGCCAGGCCAAGTTGATGCGGACATCCAGCTCCCGGCACCCCTGCTCCACCGCCAGTTGAGCCTCATAGAGCTTAGCCTCCGCAGTGGTGGTGCCCAAGGGAAACCCCACCACCGTGCTTACCTTGACCGGGGATCCATGCAGCCGCTCCACCACCCGCGGCACGTAACAAGGTGGAACGCAAAAAGTGGGAAAACAGTAGCGCAAGGCAATTGCGCACCCCTGCTCGATCTGTTCTGGGGTCACCATCGGCAACAGCAGCGTGTGGTCGATGTACTCCGCCAAATTGATCGAGCTATCCGCCGCGCCCTTACGCTCCAGAGAAAGCATGGGTCGAGCCCCCAGCACCCTTCTCTACTTTAGCCCCAGTTTTCGCCCGCAGGGAGCCGCAAGGATGGCCGAGCCTTATCGGTGTACCACCGCCCGATCGCCAGCCTTGATTGACCTGCCGCGTGCTAGGCACAAATGCGGGGCAAAGGTGCGGGCGCCGAGGTCACCTGCAGCAATCGGGGAATACGGCTGCTGTCGTAGATGCGAAATTCTTTTTCCAAGATGGCTTTTTCGTCGCGCACCGCCTGGTTCAAAACGATGGATCCCTGCGGATCGGAGATGGAACGGTGGAAAGTGCCGGGGGGAATGCGCAAAATACCTCGATTGGCTTCCAAGCGCACAATGTGGAAGGGATCCCGCCAGCTAAAATTCACCAAATAAAACGTCCGCCCGCCCCACAGAGCCAACAAGTTGTCCTCTTGGTGGGGATGCATGTAAAACTGCCAATAGCCTTGAGGATTGTCGGGGGGACTGATGGCCGGCCCATCATGATAAACCAAGTCGCGGGCGTTGGATTGGGCAACTGTGATGTCGAAAAAACGTACGCCGGGGGTATCTCGAAATTGATGAAAAGGCAGCAGGGCAAACATGGAGCTCGCCATGGGAACACCTGACCAACGACAGAGAGAAAAACAGGTTTTCACACTGTTTCGTGCTGTTTCGCAGTGTGAAGATGGAGTTATGTCGTCAGTTTAGTCAGGCCCAGCAGAGGGTTCAAATCTGAGATAGCATCACATCTATGCGCAGATCGAATAGATGGGATCCATGAACATCTCACAACTGCGAACTCTGGTGGCTGTGGTGGAGCGGGGGAATTTCAGCGATGCCGCCCTGCAATTGCAGATTTCCCAGTCGGCGGTGAGCCGGGCCATCGCCAGCCTAGAGGAAGAATTGGGGGTGTCTGTGTTGGTGCGCGGTCGCTTTGGGGCCCGCCTAACGCCGGTGGGGGAGCGACTAATGCGCCATGTCCGCAAGATGCTGCAACTGTGGGAACAAATGGAGTATGAAGCCAACCTGGAAAAAGGGTTGCGGGGGGGAAATGTGCGGGTTGCCGCTTTTCGCAGTGCTGCAACCCATTTGCTGCCGCCGGTGATTGCCCGCTTCCGCCAACAATTTCCGCAGGTTGCCGTCACCCTTACAGAAGAAGATCCGGCCACAGTGGAACATCTGCTGCGCTCAGGCCAGGTGGATATTGGCCTATTGCCCTTGCCGCGGGCTGCTGAGGATCTGCAGACGTGGGAGATCGCCCGCGACGAGTTCATTTTGTTGGTTCCGCTGAGTTTTGGGCCCCTGCCGGAAACCCTCACTTGGGAGGATCTTTCCCGCTTTTCTTACATTCTCTACAACTACGCCGAATGCACCACGGCGGTGCGCAACCACTGGGAAGCGGCCCACCAAACCCTCAAGGTGGCCTACTTGGTGAAGGAAGACTCCACCATTGTGAACATGGTGGCGCAGGGTCTGGGGGCTGCTATTTTGCCCCGCTTGGCTGCCCTCCCCATTCCCGCAGGGATCCAGATCCGCCGCTTGCCCATCCCCCTGGAGCGGGTGATCGGGGCTGCCATCCTGGCCTCGGCGCTGCATCCGCCGGCAGTCTTTGCCTTCCTGGAAGCCTTACGGGGAAACCCGTCCCAGTTGCCGGGTGGAGAGCTGGCCTTAAACTCCTCTTAAAATCCTGTTCCCAGGTAACTGCTAGCATGAGGCCAACTTCACTCCCATCCCATCGGAAAGGAAGGCCTCTATGAACTGGCTGACGCTGCTTGGGCTACTTTGTCTTCCCGGCTCTCTGTTTTCATTTTTTGAGTATTTGCGCTCCCAGAGGTTGGTTCAGCAGCTCTCTGCAACTCGGTTGCTCAAGGTAGCCGAGCTTCGCAATCTCGGTCAGACAAGCCCAAAAGGATCGAACTTGGCCCAAGTTTACGGCAGGATTGTGTGCGATCGGCCTTTGGTATCGGAGTTTTCACGCCAGCCTTGTGTCTACTACAAGTCGGAGATCACTTGGGAGTATGACGAAGCCGAGTGCTATCGAAAGTATTTGAATAGCGAAGGCGATGTCGCCTACAGGGAACGGATCAGCGAAGGCGAATACCAGAACGCTCTGCGCTTGGGATCTCGGGCAAAATCCTATCCGGGGGGAATGACCGGAAAAAGGCCCGGCTTGGGCTACTCTGACTCCGGTTCTTTCCAGAAAAGGGTGGATCCCGGCTACTCTGATTCTTTCCAACAAAAGCCCGGCTCTGGCTACTTCAGCGCGGCCTCCTTTCAGCAAAAACCCGGCTCTGGCTACCCCCCTTCGGACTTTTTCCAGAAAAAGCCTGGTTACTCCGATTACCCGCAAAAGCCTGGCTTCCCAGGCCATCTGGAAAAATCGCAGTTTTCTGAAGCAGGCCCTCCCCAGAAGTACTACAGCAATGTGTACTACGATCCGAGCACGGGTCGGGAATATCTCCTTGAGAGAGAGACAGAAACAAGAACTGAGACCCTTCACTCGGTGGTTCGCCAGCTCCCTTTTTTCATCGAAGACGAAACCGGAAGGGTGAGGGTGGATCCCACAGGTGCCGAGGTAGAGGCCATGTTGGTTGTGGATGAGACTGTTTTCCCCGGAAAAGGCCCCAGCCGGTTCAACTTCGATCTCAAACGCTACTTTTCCCGGATGAGAACAGAAAATCGCTCCACCCGCTCCTTTGTCTACAAAGAATGGGTGCTCCCGGTGGATGGGATGGCCTTTGCCATGGGGGAGGTGCGTTCTGAGGCAGGGGATCCTGTGATCCGAAAACCCCTTTCGGGAGGACGGTTCATCATCGCGCCCAAATCCGCTGAGGCCCTCTTGGAAGAGCACCGCTCCAATGCCTACGGCTTCTTGGCGGGATCCCTCGTCCTGCTGGGCATTGGCGTTTTCACCGTGCTCCACCTGCTGCAGTCCCTGTAGCCCTATCGGCGATAGGCTCCCATCCTCTCTCCTCACTGTTGTAGTCATTGCTACACAACGCTGTCGCGAACGCGCCGCTTCAGCTCCCCTCTCCC